>ONBW01000031.1 GCA_900316165.1 uncultured Lachnospiraceae bacterium
ATTTTCAACTTTTTTAAGAGAACTATATATAGTATGGCGACCAATCGACTAACAATATACGGAATTAAAGATAATATCCGCTTCATGAAACAGCCCTAACCGCATCTAGTTTTTACTTGAAAAAGCTTTATGATAGAGATAAAATAAAAGCAGTTACCCTTAGCGATAATTGCTTTTATTTGTTATTTGGAGGGAAATAAATGTTAAAAGGGAAAAAAGTCAAGGGCGAGATGCACAAAGAAACGAAAACGATTAAGCATACAAAAGAGCGCGCACCAAAGCTTAAAAAAGTAAAAAAAGAAAAGGTCAAAAAACCAAATCCATTCAAAAAATCAAAGACTGTTAATAAGGCTGACACGGGGAAAAACCTTAAGAAGTCGCGTACTATGAGCCTCAGTAAAGAGGTACTGCTTCGTCTTGTGCCAGTTACGATAATAGCTCTTGTAGCTGTTGTCGTACTTATGATGGTTAACTCTTCCCGGATAGTCAGATCGCTTTCAGAGGTCAGCCTCGAACAGGAATCCCAGAAGAATGCACTTAAGATCGAAAACGAGCTCTCATCTACGATGGGCGCTCTGAACATGGCTATAAACGATGTGACCAGCAGAACGGATTACACCGATAAGTCACAGGTTAAGGCAGCACTTGAGCCGTCTATGAAGATCTCAGACTTAGTGCCGATGGGCGTTCATATCGGACTCGACAACAATACCTTTATAGATCCAAGTAACTTCCAGACTAATGACTACTACAAGGCCACAAAGAAAGCCTGGTATAAGCTTGGACAGGACTCAGAAGATTTTGTTATGGGTGAGCCGTATGTAGATGAGAAGTCAGGAAGTCTTGTAGTTACTATCTCAAAGAAAATCCATGTATTAGATCATGACGGAGTAGCAGCCTGCGATATCTACCTCGATTCAATCGTTAACTACGTATCAAAACTCAAGCCATTCGACTCAGGAAAGTCAGCACTCATCTCCGATGACCACCTGCTTTCATATTTTAATAAAAAATACAATGGAAAAGCTATATCATCAGTCGATGACTCATATCTGAAAAAGCTTAAAAAGTTTGCAGATCATGGCAAAGCCCAGGTATATGATCTGAAGGGCTCAGACGGCAAGGACTATTCAGTTGCTTTTTCAAAGGTAGATGGAACAAACTGGACCCTTATCTCAGAGGTTGATTCGAACACCATTTACGGTTCTCTGGTAAAAATGGTCATCCTCGCTGTCATTATCGTAATCATCGCAGTAGGAGTTATCTCAGCTCTGATCTACTACATCGTAAAGATCCTTATCACGAAGCCGGTCGGACATCTGACGGGCAACATCATGAGAATAGCCAGCGGTGATTTTTCAAAGTCAGATCAATCCCTGCAGAAGGCAAAGAAGGCTAAGAAGACAAATGATGAGATCGGCCAGATGAACGGTTCTATGAGCGATTTCGTCATGGGAATGCATCAGACACTGATAGATATTTCAGATCAGACAAGTAAGCTCACAGATGCTGCAAAGAGCAGTGCAGAGCAGTCCGGAGACCTGAATGAGCAGGCTTCCGAGCAGTCAGAGTCCATGAGCCAGATTTCAAAGACCATGAACGATATGGCAGGCGTTGTCACAGAGCTGGCGCAGAACGCTACGAACTTAGCGAGCGAGGTAAATGGTCTTACTGAGCAGAGTCAGACTACAAGTGAGACGGTAAAGAACCTGGTAGACAAGGCCAGTCAGGGTCAGGCCGCTATGTCAAATGTCGAGACCGAGATCACGGGCCTTTCAGACGCTATGCTCGAGATGAACCAGGCAGTTATAGAGGTGGGCAAGAGCGCGAACCAGATCACCTCCATCATAGAGATGATAAACTCTATCGCCTCGCAGACCAATCTGCTGTCACTTAACGCATCGATAGAGGCAGCGAGAGCCGGAGAGGCCGGAAGAGGATTCTCGGTAGTCGCATCAGAGATAGGTAAGCTCGCGAACAACTCGACTGAGGCAACGAAGCAGATCTCAGATATCATCGAAGAGGTATCTGCGAAGATAACAGATCTCTCGAATAAAGCCAGCCAGAGCATGGAGAATATCAAGGCAGGCTCGGAGGCAGTAAGCAATACCGGCGAGACATTCAGGGATATATTCAGTTCACTTGATGAGACAGGAAAGACAATCCAGGATATGATAGACCGTGTTGGAAAAGTAAACGACATCGCCACATCTGTAGCTTCGATTGCAGAAAAGCAGAGCGCCAGCACAGAGGAAGTTACGGCTACAGTAGAGAACCTTA
The DNA here is from genome assembly GCA_900316165.1 of uncultured Lachnospiraceae bacterium. Lineage (GTDB taxonomy): Bacteria > Bacillota > Clostridia > Lachnospirales > Lachnospiraceae > Weimeria. Next base: position 2,281 of record ONBW01000031.1, read on the forward strand.
CAGAGTCGGCACAGAATGTGGCTGAGTCCTCGAAGAAGGTCAGCGACACCGCTGATAAGGTAAACAGTGCAGCTGTAAATATCGAGAACTACATCACGAAGTTCAAGCTGTGATATTAGAACTGATTATGGATTTTCTTCACACGATGAGGATCCGTGATGAATGCTGTGATAAGTCCTGTGATAAATCCGCCGATGTGTGCTGTAACGCTTATGCCACTGGTCATGAAGCCAGGCAGCAGTGCGAAGAAGATACCGGCGATGACCCTTTTTATAGGGAAGATTTTTCTTGTAACTGGATTTACCGCAAAAACTACAAATGCTGACATTATGCCGAATATCGCACCGCTCGCGCCAGCGGTCAGTGCGAATTCGGCTTTATTTATGTCAAGAAGCATAGTAAAAAGACCTCCACCGAGACCGGAGAGCAGATACAGGATCAGAAAACGGACACTGCCATAGTAGGCTTCCACTGTATTTCCTATCATGTAAAGTGAGATCATATTGTTGGCGATGTGCGAGATTCCGAAGTGGATGAACATGCTCGTAAAGAGCCTCCACCATTCGCCTCTTCCTATCACGTATGGCGTATAGAGAGCTCCGAATCTGAGCGCCACCTCAGCGTTCTGGCTTCCGCCGGCGATAGTCTCCGCAAAAAACACCAGGACATTTATGACGATTAAAACTATAGTTACGATTGGGGTAAATTTTTGTCTGTTTGTATTCATGGGAATCATTATAATACTTTGCTGTGATAAGGGAAAGTTTTTTAGAAGAGTCTGTGAAAAATGAAAGTTTTTTAATACGTACTTGAATTTATTTCACAAATGAATTATAGTATACGTTATGTTAAACTAGTAGACAAAGATTTTTATATATAGAAAGGACAGAAAAGTATGCAGAGTGACAACATGAAGTGCGGCATGCAGCAGGCACCTGCCAGGAGCCTTCTGAATGCACTGGGATTTACCAAGGAAGAGATAAAGAAGCCGTTAGTCGGAATCGTAAGCTCATACAACGAGATCGTACCAGGCCATATGAACATCGATAAGATCGCAGAGGCCGTTAAGCTCGGAGTAGCAGAGGCCGGCGGAAATCCGGTAGTCTTCCCTGCAATCGCAGTCTGCGACGGAATCGCAATGGGCCACATCGGCATGAAGTACTCTCTTGTTACAAGAGACCTGATCGCTGATTCTACAGAATGTATGGCCATTGCCCACCAGTTTGACGCACTTGTCATGATCCCTAACTGCGATAAGAATGTCCCTGGACTTCTGATGGCAGCGGCCAGAATAAATGTACCTACAGTCTTCGTATCAGGCGGCCCTATGCTTGCCGGCCACGTAAACGGTAGAAAGAGATCCCTGTCTTCGATGTTTGAGGCAGTAGGTGCCAATGCCGCTGGCAAAATGACCGACGAGGAGGTAGTAAACTACGAGGAGAACGTCTGCCCGACTTGCGGAAGCTGCTCAGGTATGTACACAGCCAACTCCATGAACTGCCTTACCGAGGCTATCGGAATGGGACTCCGCGGAAACGGAACCATCCCAGCAGTTTACTCAGCTAGACTTCGTCTCGCAAAGCAGGCCGGATACGCAGTTATGGATATGCTCAAGAAAAATATCCGCCCACGCGACATCATCACAAAAGAGTCTATAATAAACGCGCTGACAGTAGATATGGCACTTGGCTGCTCTACTAATACAATGCTTCATCTCCCGGCAATAGCTCATGAGATCGGCTTTGATTTTGACATCAGCTATGCAAACCCTATCTCAGAGAAGACTCCAAACCTCTGCCACTTAGCTCCGGCAGGTCCTACATATATCGAGGACTTAAACGAGGCCGGCGGTGTCTACGCAGTTATGAAGGAGTTAGGAGACGCAGGCCTTCTCAACCTCGACTGCATGACAGTTACAGGAAAGACCATCGGAGAGAATATCAAGAACGCAGTTAACCTCAACCCAGAGGTTATAAGACCAATAGACAACCCATACATGAAGAACGGCGGACTTGCAGTCTTAAAGGGAAATCTCGCACCGGACGGCTCAGTAGTAAAGCGTTCTGCAGTAGCTCCAGAGATGATGAAGCACACCGGACCGGCCAGAGTATTCGACTGCGAGGAGGACGCAATCGCAGCTATAAAGGGCGGCAAGATCGTCGCAGGAGATGTCGTAGTCATCAGATACGAGGGACCTAAGGGCGGCCCTGGAATGAGAGAGATGTTAAACCCTACCTCAGCAATCGCTGGAATGGGACTTGGCTCATCAGTAGCACTCATCACAGACGGACGTTTCTCAGGCGCCAGCCGTGGAGCCTCAATCGGCCACGTATCACCAGAGGCAGCAGTCGGCGGACCGATCGCACTTGTAGAAGAGGGCGATACGATAACAATCGATATCCCGGCCATGACACTCACACTTGAGGTTTCAGACGAGGAGCTCGCTAAGAGAAAGGCAGCCTGGAAGCCACGTCAGCCAAAGGTTACCACAGGCTATCTCCGCCGCTATCAGGCACTCGTTACCTCAGGAAACCGAGGAGCTATCCTTCAGGTACCTGGAGAGGAAAACTGATATTTTTTAAAAAATAAAAGCTAAAGAGGTTTATCAATGGAACTTACAGGAGCACAGATAGTTATACAGTGCCTCTTAGAACAGCATGTAGACACAGTTTTCGGTTACCCGGGCGGGGCCATCCTGAATGTCTACGACGAATTATATAAAAACAGTGACAAAATACACCACGTCTTAACCAGCCACGAGCAGGGCGCCTCACACGCAGCCGACGGCTATGCCAGAAGCACAGGAAAGGTCGGCGTCTGCATGGCTACATCGGGCCCGGGAGCTACGAACTTAGTTACAGGAATTGCGACAGCGTATATGGATTCAGTCCCGCTTATTGCTATCACCTGTAACGTCACAGTGCCGCTCCTCGGAAAGGATTCATTCCAGGAGGTAGATATCGCAGGCATCACGATGCCGGTCACAAAGCACAACTTCATCGTAAAGGACGTAACCACACTTGCCCATACGATAAGAAGAGCGTTTAAGATTGCAAAGACCGGACGCCCGGGGCCAGTGCTTATAGATATCACAAAGGACGTCACGGCGAATAAGACTGACTACGAGTACGAGGAGCCTGAGGAGATAAAGAGAGATACAAAGCGTATCAAGGATTCCGACATCGATACTGTAGTAGATATGATAAAGAGATCCCAGAAGCCGTATATTTTTGTCGGAGGCGGTACAGTCATCTCGAGAGCAGCCGATGAGATAAGACGCTTTGCCGATTTAATCGACGCGCCTGTCTGCGACTCACTTATGGGTAAGGGAGCTTATCCAGGAACAGGTGATAGATACACCGGAATGCTCGGAATGCACGGCACGAAGGCATCAAACCTTGGAGTTTCATCCTGTGACCTGCTTATCGCAGTGGGAACCCGTTTCTCAGACAGAGTCCTTGGAAATCCAAAGACCTTTGCCTCGAATGCAAAAATCGTCCAGATCGATGTAGATCCGGCCGAGATAAATAAGAATATCATAGTAGATGCTGAGATAATCGGAGACGTAAAGGAGGTTCTGAAGCGTCTTATCCCGAAGCTTCCTCAGCAGGATCACCATCACTGGATGGAGCACATGAAGGACCTCTGTCAGAAGTTCCCGATGAAGGTTCCGGAGCATGGACTTACAGGTCCTTATGCTGTTGAAAAAATATACGAGGCAACCAGGGGTGACTCGATTATCGTTACTGAGGTAGGCCAGCATCAGATGTGGGCCGCTCAGTACTATAAGTTCAACAGACCGGGGCAGCTCCTTACATCCGGTGGTCTTGGAACCATGGGCTATGGACTTGGAGCTTCTATCGGAGCAGCTATAGGAAATCCTGGCAAAAAGGTTTTCAATATTGCCGGTGATGGCTGCTTCCGTATGAATATGAACGAGATTGCTACGGCTGTAAGGAACAAGCTCCCTATAGTCGAGGTAGTCATGAACAACCACGTGCTTGGAATGGTCAGACAGTGGCAGGATCTCTTCTATGGAAAGCGCTATTCAAATACTGTACTTGATGACGGAGTCGACTATTGCAAGCTCGCAGAGGCAATGGGAGCAAAGGGACTTCGCGCTACAAGCCAGAAGGAATTTGACGAGGCACTCACTGAGGCTATGAAGACCGATACACCGGTACTTATAGATGTAATCATCGGAAGCGATGATAAGGTATGGCCGATGGTCGCACCTGGCAAGCCTATCGCTGAGTGTTTTGACGAAAGTGATCTGAAGGGTTGATTTATCAGAAAAAAGTGTTATAGTAGAAAAAATAATTAAAAGGTGACTTGGTCATCGGTTATTTTTTCAATAAATGTATAGAAACAGGAGGACGATGTAATGTCAAGAGTTTACAACTTTTCTGCAGGACCGGCAGTTTTACCGGAGGAAGTATTAAAGGAAGCACAGGCCGATATGCTCGACTATAAGGGCTGCGGCATGTCAGTAATGGAGATGTCACATCGATCATCCATGTTCGATGACATCATCAAGGAAGCAGAAAAGGATATCAGAACTCTTCTGAATATTCCGGATAACTACAAGGTACTTTTCCTTCAGGGCGGCGGCTGGACACAGTTCTCAGCAGTTCCTATGAACATGATGAACAAGCACCACAAGGCTGGCTACATCACCACAGGACAGTGGGCTACAAAGGCTTATAAGGAAGCTGCCAAGTATGGCGAGGCTGTAGAGCTTGCTTCTTCAAAGGATAAGAACTACACCTATATCCCTGATTGTTCAGACCTTCCTATCACAGATGATATGGACTATGTCTACATCTGCCAGAACAATACTATCTACGGAACAGAGTACTGGGACCTTCCGAACACAAAGGGCAAGGATCTCGTAGCTGATGTTTCGAGCTGTTTCTTATCAAGACCTATGGATGTTTCCAAGTATGCAGTTATGTACGGCGGCGTTCAGAAGAACGTTGGACCTGCAGGACTTGCTATTTCTATTATCCGCGATGACCTGATTACAGATGATGTATATCCGGGTACACCTACGATGCTTATGTGGAAGACACAGGCCGATAAGGATTCTCTTTTCAATACTCCGAACTGCTGGGCTATTTATATCTGCGGCCTCGTATTCAAGTGGCTGTTAAAGAACGGTGGTCTTGAGGGCATCGATAAGAAGAATCAGGAGAAGGCAAAGCTCCTCTATGATTACCTCGATAATTCAAAGTTATTCCAGCCTACTGTAACTGATAAGAAGAGCCGTTCAGACATGAACGTTCCATTCGTTACAGGCGACAAGGACTTAGATGCTAAGTTCGTAGCAGAGTCAAAGGCAGCAGGCCTTGAGAACCTCAAGGGCCACCGTACCGTTGGCGGCATGAGAGCATCTATCTACAACGCTATGCCAAAGGCTGGTGTTGAGAAGCTTGTAGAATTCATGGCAGACTTCGAGAAGAAGAACCTGAAGTAATTGTAGAAAGGATCCATTCATAAATGTTCAAATATCATACACTTAACGCGATTTCTCCAAAGGGACTCGTAAAGTTCACTAATAACTATACTCAGACTGATGATGCAGCTGAGGCTGACGCCTTCATCGTAAGAAGCGCAAAGCTCCATGACATGGAGTTTTCTGATAAGCTTGCCGCTATCGCAAGAGCCGGCGCCGGTGTTAATAACATCCCGCTCGACAGATGCGCTGATACTGGAATCGTAGTATTCAACACCCCTGGTGCTAACGCCAACGCCGTAAAGGAGCTCGTATTCGCAGGAATGCTCCTCGCAAGCCGTGACATCACAGGCTCTATCAACTGGGTTCTTGAGAATAAGGCCGACGCCGATATCTCAAAGAACATGGAGAAGGCAAAGAAGCAGTTTGCAGGAAATGAGCTTTCTGGAAAGAAGCTCGGTGTCATCGGACTCGGAGCCATCGGACAGATGGTAGCAAACACAGCTACACATCTCGGAATGGAAGTATTAGGCTACGACCCATACATCTCAGTAAACGCAGCCTGGAACCTTTCAAGAAACGTTCATCACATTTCAAATGTCGATGATATCTATAAAGAGTGCGACTTCATCACAATCCATGTACCTCTTCTCGATTCTACAAAGGGCATGATCGATGCTGCAGCCGTTGACAAAATGAAAAAGGGCGTAGTAGTATTAAACTTCGCCAGAGATCTTCTCGTAGACGAGAAGGCTGTTCTCGACGGCATCAAGACCGGAAAGGTAAAGCACTACGTAACAGATTTCCCGAACCCTACTACAGCTGGTCAGCCGGGCGTCATTGCCACCTCACACCTCGGAGCTTCTACAGCAGAGGCTGAGGAGAACTGCGCTATGATGGCAGTCGACGAGATCATGGATTACCTCGAGAATGGTAACATCCATCATTCAGTCAACTATCCTGACTGCGATATGGGAATCTGCACCTCAAAGGGCAGAATCGCTATCCTTCATCATAACAAGAGCGGTCTCATCGCCAAGTACACAACAATCCTCGGCGACGCAAATGTCAACGTTTCAGATATGACAAACAAGAGCCGCGGCGATTACGCTTACTCTCTTATCGACGTAGATTCCGAGGTAACCTCAGACGTCATTGAAAAATTAAACGCTATCCCGGATGTAATCCGTGTACGTGTTGTGAAGTAATTTATTTTGCATTTTGAGAAAGGAGTATCTATAAATGGCAACAGTCAGACCTTTTGCCGCAATCAGGCCGCGCGTAGACATGGCGCAGACCATCGCAGCATTGCCATATGACGTTTACAACAGAGCAGAGGCAGAGGCTCATGTCAGGAAGTTCCCACACTCCTTTCTTGCGATAGACAGAGCTGAGACTCAGTTCCCATCAGATGTAAGTGAGTACGATCCGAGAGTCTACCAGAAGGCTCACGATATGCTCTGGGAGTGGGTTAGTGATGGCTCATTCGTGCGTGACGACAAGCCTTATTACTACATCTACGAGGAAAATATGGACGGCCGTGCCCAGACTGGTATCGTCGCCTGTGCCTCTATAGATGACTACGAGAACGGCGTCATCAAGAAGCACGAGAATACCCGCGCTGAGAAGGAGCAGGACAGAATCAATCATGTCGATGCCTGCAACGCTCAGACAGGTCCTATTTTCTTAGCATACAGAAGAAATAATACGATAGAGGACGTTGTAAGACGTCACAAGAGTGAGAAGCCTGTTTACGATTTTACTACTCTCGATGGCATCTCTCACCGTGTCTGGATTATTTCAGAGCCAGAGGATATCGAGACTATCCGCAATGCATTTGCCGGAATTGATTCTATCTACATCGCTGATGGCCACCACAGAGCAGCCTCAGCTGTAAAGGTCGGAGAGAAGAGACGTGATGAGCACCCTGGCTACACTGGAGATGAGGAGTTCAATTACTTCCTGTCTGTTCTTTTCCCGGATGAGGAGCTGAAGATTTTTGATTATAACAGAGTCCTGAAGACCTTAAATGGCCACGATGTTATGGATGTGCTCTCTGCCGTAAAGGAAGTCGCTGACCTGCGTCGTCAGGGCAGGGCTCCGATAAAGCCGCAGTTCAAGGGTTCATTCAGTATATACTTAGACGATACCTGGTACAACTTCGCTTTCAAGCAGAGTCTTAGAAGCTCTGATCCAGTCGATGGCCTTGATGTGTCTCTCCTTCAGAATCTGATTCTTGATCCTGTCTTTGGAATAAAGGATCCGAAGACTGATAAGAATATCGACTTTGTCGGTGGTATTCGTGGTCTTAAGGAGCTTGAGAGACGCTGTCACGAGGACTGCAAGGTGGCCTTCGTTATGTATCCGACTTCCATCTCAGAGCTCTTCGCTGTCGCTGACGCCGGCAGGCTGATGCCTCCGAAGTCGACCTGGTTCGAGCCAAAGCTTCGCAGCGGTCTCTTCATCCACGAGCTCGACAGATAAAAAGAAAACCAAAAAATGACCCGCCCAATGGCATAACTCGTGTGCCAGGGCAGGTCAGGATTTGATGCAGAAGTGAGTATTCAATAGTTACAAATAATTACTACGATTCCAAAATTTGATTCAGCTAATTGCCTTCTGGCGCTTTTTGACTTCCTCTGTAATAAGTGAGCGCTCTTCGCCCTTTACTCCAAGCATATCCAACGCTTGATTCAAACTAAGTTTGGCATTAGTCATAATACTAATTATGTCCTCTGCTCTGCTATTAATTGCTCCGCGCTTTTCCGCGATTTCACTCTTTTTCTCTGCATACTTCTCTACAGCTTCACACATATTTTCCCATCCTCCTTCTTCCTTGAAATACTTTACACCATTAGCCAGTTCCTTGAAGTTAATCTTACTCGCATCTGGCTGCATGAAATCAGCTAACAGCTTTCCCAAATCATCATCACCAGCGTAAGTCCCGTTTACATAAATGATATTCGAGCCATCATCTACCATGTAGAAAATCTAATAAACTTAAATTACCATCTGCCGGACAACTCGTCAATACCCAGCGCCCAGATTTCAAAATTTGTTCACCAAAATCCCCGGCATTTTCAACATAGCGTCATTTTAAGATAGAAAAATACATCGCGGAGCCAGAAGCTTCTCTTCTCCCTCCGCCCGTTGCAATATAGCGAATTTTTTAGATTTCGCCCCGCTGTATGTTGAAACTAGGAGAAAACGGCTGTATCTCATCGGGAATTTCCTACTATATGTTTGTAATGAAATTCAAGTAATTCAAATTCAAATCTAGCTTTCTTGATCTCACAGGAGTAAAATAAACTCGTTATATAGGGGTGGCGCCTGAACTTAATATATTACGCGGAGCCAGAAATTTCTTATCGCCCTGCAAATGAAAGGATTTGAAAAATGAAAAAGCTATTCTTCAACAAGGACAGACTCGGAGCCTTCATGGATGCAATACTGGCCATCATCATGACAATCCTGGTTCTTGAGCTCGCAAAGCCAAAGGAACCAACGATAGCCGCATTCTTTAGTCTGTGGCACGCATTTGCAGCCTACGCCATCAGCTTCTTCTGGCTCGGCAGCATGTGGACAGCACTGCACATAGCCTGGGACAGGATAGAAAATGTCTCGCAGAAGACAGTCTGGATCAGCATCACGCTGCTATTCTGGGCATCGTTCATTCCATATATTACAAGCCTCTTAGTCGACTGGAGCACCAGACGGGTAATCCAGGGCGCATACGGCTTAGTGGTAATCATTACGACAGCACATTTATACTGGCTCTATACGAGTCTTAATAAGGACAACGCCGGCAGTGGAGCCTGCGGATACATAAATCTTGCAGAGAAAAACCTGCGGATTGACCTGCTGATAAAAATCGCAGGATTTGCCGCAGGCATGATCTTCTACCCGCCACTCGTCGAGATAGGAGTCCTCGCCGCCGCAGTCTTCATGATAACCGGCAGGATAACCCTCCGCAAGAAGCACGGCCACACACAGGAATAAGAAAGTCCAGAATCTGTATGTACGAAATAGAACATGAGCACATACAGAAATAGGAAAGCCCAGAATCTGTACGTACAAAATTTAACAAGACTACATACAGATGTGGGAAAACAAAAGAACTGTATGTAAAGGAGAAAGAAATTTTACGGACAGATTTGGACAAACTTTAAAAATGTATGTCAGACAGCCCGGAATCTTACCTACAGAAACAGGATAATCAAGAAAATGTATGTAAGAGTCAAAAAGAAATTACCTACATAAATAGGGTAATCAAGAAAATGTATGTAAACACCGAGAAGAAATCACCTACAGAAAAAAGAAAAACAAGAAAATGTATGTCAGACAACCCGGAATCTTACGTACATAAATAGGATAATAAGGGAAATGTATGTAAACACCAGGGAGAAATCACCTACAGAAAAAAGAAAAACAAGAATATGTATGTCAGACAGCCCGGAATCTTACGTACATAAATAGGATAATAAGGGAAATGTATGTAAACACCAGGAAGAAATCACCTACAGAAAAAAGAAAAACAAGAAAATGTATGTCAGACAACCCGGAATCTTACCTACAGAAACAGGATAATCAAGAAAATGTATGTAAAAGCCAAAATGACATTACCTACAGAAATAATAGCATCTAAAATCTGTACGTAACCCCCCAGGGGTTTTACGTACAGAAACAGGAAATTTTACTTCAGCGCGTTTCCGCAGCTGAAAGCATCAGCGACATCTCCGCCAATCTTAACATATTTGTGAGAAGATGGAGCAAGGCTGATAGCTTCGAGCTTATCAGTATCGATCACATCGCCATCACCAAGAACAGAATCATCCACAAGAACATTCACGATTTCAGCGACAATGCGGAGAGTCTGGTCATACTGCTTGATCTCCTCGACCTTGCACTCAAGAGTGATAGGGAATTCCTCGATAACAGGAGCGTCAACGAATTCACTCTTGACAGTATGGAGACCAGCCTTCTCGATTTTGTTCGGCTCGTCGTGACCAGAAACAATCCCGAGATAATCAGCAGCCTCAACATGCTTTGCATCAGCGATAGAAACAGTGAAAGCCTGCTTAGCCCTGATATTCTCAGAGGATTTGTGTCTAGCGCCGATATTGATCTGGATTCTGTTTGAATTCACCACGCCACCGTAAGCCACGTTCATAGCGTCAACAGAACCGTCCTCGCCATACGAAGCCACGATAAGAACAGGCTGTGGGTAGATAAAGGGTTTAGCACCAAAATTCTTCTTCATGTAATTGCCTCCTTGTAAAAATGAACTAGAAAATTGTTAGCCACCTGTTTTTCTAAGATATGACAGCCTCTCAAAGGCTGTATTACAGGTGAGTAACTCACTAATTCATTATATCACTCATGACAAATAATAATTGGTAAAATCAGTCACGATACTACTCATGGAAAAATCACCTTGACAATAACTTTTGACAGTAGTATAAATACGAATAAGCAAAGACGCTGATCGAAGGATCAGCGCCTTTTTTGCTATCTGAATGGAGGAAAGAATTATGCTGTATCAGCCATTTTTTTTGAATGCCACATCTCACTATATGAGACATGTGGCTGATAAGTGCGGGATATCGCATTTTTACACATTTAAAGCTGAGAATGATGGGGCGAAGGCGCTGGGAATCCCAGACGGCTGTGTTGATATTCTAATGTGCTGTGATGAAGATAATCCGACACTTACAGTCTGCGGGACGGGATTTTCACCAAGACGGCTTTACCTGAATGCCGGAGTGCGGTATTTTGGAATCCGCTTCAGGCCGGGCTGCTTTTTTACAGAGGATAAGCAGCTTTCATTTGCAGACTCAGTGGGGAAGGATATCGAGTGCGAACAGCTTCCGGATACCTATAAGAGAATGCTTGAGTCCGGGGACTTTTATCAGATGATCGATATCTTTCTGAAATCACATCTGCCTCTTTACTCGGACGACGCAGATAATGAAAAGGCCCGTGGCATTATGGAAAAAATACTTCAGTCTGAAGGCTGCTGCTCCATAGAAGATATAGCCGAGGACAGTGGATACTGCAGAAGACATCTGACAAGAGTATTTAAGGATGCATACGGTATGACTCCGAAGACGTTCTCAGATATAATCAGACTTCAGAGCATCATCGCCCGGTTCAGGGGCGGGATGACTGAAGTCGATTACCAGAGCCTTGTGGATGAATTCGGATTCTATGACCAGTCTCATCTATTGCACTTTTTCAAGAAATATCTGTCTATGACGCCAAAGCGCTGCGACGATTTCGTTTCTGATGAGAACTATCTGAAGAAACTCATAATCATTTGAACGCAGCCGGGCTGTCAGTGACTTCATTTCAGGTAAAAATAAAAGCACATCAGGCCACCAAAACTTCATCTCAAATAAAATCCCATCACCCGAACACCACCCGTCCATCGGATACAACCATCGTAGCTTTCGCCTTCTTTATCTCAGCAGGCTCAGCGGTCAGAAGATTTGTATCGAAGACACTGATGTCAGCGTACTTGCCGGTATCGATAGAGCCAAGAGAGTCGGCCATTCCAATGCTTCTTGCACTACCCATCGTGTAGCAGTAGATGGCTTTTTCGATACTGATACCCTCTTCAGGACGGAAGCCACCGACAGGAAAACCGTCGTTAGCCCGCCTTGTAACAGCACGGTAGAACTGATCCATCGGATTCATGGAGCTGGCAGTGCCGTCAGTACCAAAGGAAACGTTAATACCAGTATTTATGAACGATCCCAGAGAGAAGAGCTCAGTATTTTCTACATCGTAAGTATAGATGCCTATGTAAGGGTTGTCGCTCCATTTCTGCGTAGGAGCTAAGAAGTCAGGAGTCATGTTCAGAGTGATACCAAGCTTTGCAGCCTCCTCGACATCGGAGAGCAGAGCAGTATCCAAGTGCTCAATGCTGTTCTTCTCAGTTAGAGAAATACCGCAGGCAGCGGCCCTCTGGTAGGCGTGAAGAGCCTGACGAACAGAAGCATCACCACAGGCATGGAAGTGTGTGGCGAGGCCGTGAGCATTTGCCAGCTGGATAAAACCAAAGAGCTCATCCTCGGTCCTGTAAGAAGCACCGATGCAGTCAGTGTCTTTATAAGGCTTCAGCATATAGGCGGTAAATCCGGCGGCAGTACCATCTAAGAACGATTTCAGCGCATTAAGACGGAACATATCGGAATTCATATAAGCCTTGCCTTCTTCGATAGAATCGTCAGTAGCAAGCTTTGCATCCAGAGAAGAGAAAACGCGGACATTCAGATGGGATTTGTCGAGAAGCTTTTTCGTGATCAGAAGAATTGGCGAATCAGCTGTGAAAAAATCCATATCGTTAATAGAGGTAACACCGTAATGAGTCCAGATATCGAACATTTTTCCAATATTCTCCTCATCCGGTTCAACCGAACAGGAGAGAATCAGATCCATAGCCACCTCATCGCGGACAATACCGGTAGGCTCACCCTTGTCATCGACAGCGACCATCTGAGGACGGCCCTTGCTGAATGAATCGATGGTGTCCCTTGAGAGGTTGAGCTTCTTCATCATTGCTGAATTCATCCAGACACGATGCATCTCCATATCACCAGCCCAGAAAGGAACATCGGGAAGAACAGCGTCAGCAGTTTCCTTAGAAGGCAGCTTGCCACCCCAGTTGGCTTCGAACCACTTCTCACCGACTACAGGGTTCTCATCAGGAAATTCCTTATGAAAATCGGCAATCAGTTTCTGACACTCCTCAAGAGAAGACGCACCTGAAAAATCAATCTGTCTCCTGTAAGGCATCATGTGTGTATGCCCCTCAATAAGACCAGGCATAACGAACTGGTCACCTAAGTCTATAACCTCTGTATCAGGAGTAGTTTCGGCACCGTCCACAGGTCCCACGTATGAAATCCTCTCACCGGTGATTCCTATCGCACCGTCTATAAGACCATTTGTTACAGTATAAATATTTTTACTGATAATAAGCTTATCCATATCACTCACCAAACTTTCTTCTTACTGCATCAGCCAGAAAATCAGCAGTACCTTCAACACCATACAGGCTTGAGTTGATCATCAGGTCCTTATACATCGGGTCATAGGCGTGGTAACCGGCATAGCGCATCTGGTAGTTGTCCCTTGCCTCGTCCACTTCTTTGATCATCCTGCGGGCTTCCTTTTCAGGAATCTTCAGGTCCTCAATACTGTTCTTGAGGCGGTCCTTAAACGGCGCGTAGATATAGATGTGGATGGAGTCAGGTCTGTCAGCAAGGACATAGTCAGAACAGCGGCCGACGATAACGCAGGTCTCGTTTTCAGAGAGAAAGCGGATAAGCTTTTCCTGGGCTTCGAATATTTTTTCCTGCATCTGCTCCTCGCCGCGGCCCAGCGGATAGGCCATATTTCTGAACGGGATAAAGACACGGCTGTCAGCCTTTTCCTCGGCCTTATCTACTACAGAGGCCGGGAGCCCGAGCTCTTTTGCGGCCTCATCGATCAAATCTCTGTCATAGTATCCAATCTGCAGTTTTTCAGCCAGGAGCTTTGCAATAGGCCGGCCCATGCTTCCAAACTGTCTGTTTACAGTTATTACATATTTGCTTTTGCTCATGTGAAATACTCCTTTTCTTCTGAACAGCGTTTATTTTTACAAGACGAATCCACAAACACCGTAGCTGATTACGGTACCTGCGGCTGCAATCGCGACGTACGGCAGCTGCGATATCGCGTGTTCCATATTGTCGATGCCGGCGCTCTGTGAGGAGAGCAGCGTTGCGTCAGTATAGAAGCAGGCGTGGCTTCCGAAAGCGCCACCAGAGATAACGGCAGCCATTACGAGAGTCATATTGGCACCGAGGGCAGCGCCTAATGGGAAGACTATAGGAACTACTATAGCACACATTCCCCAAAGTGAACCGGTGGTAAAGGTGAGCACTGCCACGAGGATGAAGGTGATCATTGGAAAAATAGATGCTGAAAGCAGAGGCTCCATCGTTTTGATGATGAAATCAGTCATTTCCATTTTTTCAAGACCAGCCTCCATAGTGAAGGTGATGACTAAGAGGATGTTCATAGGAAGGATATCTGCAACACCCTTGATTATCAGGTTAAGAAAATCATCGAACTTTATGACCTTCCTTGGGATATAGAGGAAGAAGCAGACGACAAGGGCAGCTACAACAGACATGATAAGGTCGCCTGTGATGATAGCAAGTGCTACGAGAATACCCATAGGGATTAAGAAATCCAGGATGTTTCCATCTGCATCCTCATCGAAATCTGCGTCGTGGTTGAATCTGCGGCTCTTCTCGCTGTAGACCATACCAGTGGTCCTTACTCTTTCGTAGGCCTTCTTCATACCGCCCAGCTTCGGCATGATGCCGGCGCAGAAGAGAACAACTATGCCAAGAGTAAAGAATGGATAGAACAGATAAGGGACAGCTGACATATAAGCGGAAAGGCCATCGTGGAATCCCATAGCCTTTATGCTGTCCTGCTTTATAAACAGGCTGGAATAGAAGGCAGCCCAGGTAGAGAACGGAAGCAGTACGCAGACCGGAGCGCCGGTAGCGTCAAGCATGTAGGCGAGCGCCTCTCTTGGAAGTTTTCGTTTATCATACACACCCTTCATGCAGACACCAATGGTCAACACATTCAGATAATCATCTACGAAAATCAAAAGACCAAGAATAAATGTCGTAAACAGGGTCTTTCGTTCGGTGTTACACAGCTTACTGATGATTTTCTGGAAACCGTAGCTTCCTTTCGAAGCGGTCAGCAGTGCAATCAACCCGCCGAACATGCTGCAGACGACCACGATATATACGTTGTCTGCGAGACTCTGCTGAAAAGCGCTGCTCCACTTCGAAAGGCACTTCGGGCCGTAAACGAAAAGAAACGGAAGCAGAGAGCCTAGAATAAGCACCTCCAGACATCGTTTCGTGGCGATGGCAAGCACAATTACCATCAGAATTATGATTACTGCAATAAGTCCTTTAGTCATACCGTGATACCTCCTTCTGGATATAATAAAAAGAGCAGCAGTGACAAATGCATCGCCATTGCTGCTCTTTTTTGTTCATGCCCTTATTATATCAGAGGGAGAACAGGGGGTATTGTAAAAAAGGAACAACTTGAAAAAATAAACGCAAAAAAATGATTGACAAAGCATTATTAAAATAATAATCTTAGATAGTAATAGACGTTTTGTACTTTTTTATGAGTACGATTTTTGCCCATAGAATGAGGGCGGGAAAGGAAACAAGCAGATGAAGAAATCAATTTTTAAGAAGATCATTTGCAGTCTTCTTGCAGCTGCAGTAGTAGTTACAGCAGCGCCAGAGGTAGGGGCCATCACAGGTATCACAGCGGAGGCGAAGACAAAGGCAGCTAAGATTACATGGAAGGGAGCTGCATTTAACAAGAAAGAGGGTATTTACGTAGGAAAGACATCCTTACAGGGAGTCGATGGCTTTTTAGTTTTTGCAAATCTAAAGGCTTCAGGGTCTTATTGGGTTACCACGAACAGTAAGAACCTCACTGTAAAAATGGATGTCAATAGTGTAAAGAAGCAATTCAAGGATAAATCATTTTGGGTAAATTATGGGGACTGCATACCGTTCCATATCAATGCCAAAAAGCCAGGTACATATAAGATTACAGTCAAAGAGAAGTACAAGGGCAAGACACGTACTATCAAGACCTTAAAGATGTATGTATATGAGCCAAAGACCGTTGAGACATATACCACATATGTGAATAGTGAATTTGACGTAACTGAACTGTTGTCGAATTATCATCTTGGCACCTTCAGCTATAATTATGGTGAGGATAATGACTATTTTTCTATAGAAGGTGATGGAAAATATCTGAACCCACTTAAAGAGGGCGAAACAAAAGTAACTATTTATGATAATTTGGGCAAGGAATGCGGAACAGTCAATGTCACTATAAAGACGAATCACTGCACAGGAATAAAATTATCTGAAGACGATGAGGATAGCGATACACCAAGCGGCATAAATCTGACCTGGGACCCGGATTATAATGATAATGTAACTCTTACCAATTATTTTGAAGTAGAGGGGGAAGCAAATGATGAATACATAGCTGTATCAGATGAATTAAAAATTACATCAGCTGATCCTTCAGTATTCAAAGTCTGGTATGAGGATGACGAGGATGCTGAACAGGGCTGGAGAGGTCAGGCTCAAAAAGTTGGAGATACTACTATCACAGTTACCTGTGGCGGCTATAGCCTTGAGATACCAATTCATATAACAAAAGAATCCGACGACTGATGATTATATCAGCTGATAAATCCGTCAGATAACGGCTTTTACATCAGACAAACGAGCAGCAATGACAATAACCGCCATTGCTGCTTTTTTCGTTTATTTTTCAGGGAAACAGGTACAGATATGACTCCTTGGAAAAATAAACGCATACCCCACTCCGTGGGTGTATTGTGATATAATGTTCTGGTAGGAAATCTCCCCAAATAATAACCAACAGGAGGCCCGGTATGAAGGAATACAGCGATACATCCCATATCTTATACTATCTGTACTGCATCTTAAGAGATTACACAGACGAGGAGGAAGGGCACTACCTCTCACAGCTTCAGATCCAAAGAATCCTCAGAGATAAATATGATATCGACCCAGACAGGAAGACCATAAAAAAGCAGCTCGAGAACTTAGTAGACTTAAATGATTCAGAGAACAGCGGAATCGAGATAAGACAGATTCCGGGACTGCACGGCGGATACCAGATGCTGTCGCGCCCATTCGAGGTCTCAGAGGTAAAGCTTTTAGTCGACATGGTGCAGTCGTCGCATTCGATCACCCAGAAACAGACCAAGCAGCTCATAGGCAAGCTCTTAACCCTCGCCAGTAAAAAGCAGTCCGAGGAGATATTCGAGCAGAGCTCACATCTGTACTGCCCGAAGTCGGACGATAAGGATGTATTTTATAACATCGACGAGATACTTACAGCCATATCACAGAATAAACGAATCAGATTCAGATACTACCATTGGAACGAAAAAAAGCGGCTCGTCATGACCAAAAACAAGAAGAGCGGCTACACAGCCGACCCGTTCGCGATGGTCTACAACGATGGCTTTTATTACATGATGAGTTACTCCGCCGAGACAGAGGAGCACATCAAGACCTACCGTGTAGATAAAATCCAAAAGGTCGAGATCCTTGACGACGAGATAGAGGAGCAGCCACTTCCAAAGGACTACCTGAAGAACTTAAAAAAGCGCAGCTTTGGCATGTTCACAGGCCACGACAGGACAGTCACCCTCACCTGTGACAAATCCAAAGCCGGCATCATAATCGACCGCTTCGGCAAGGATGTCCCTATTTTTCTCACACCTGACTCTCTTGAAAAAATAAACGCAACCGTCACAGTAACCGTCAGCCGCCAATTCTACGGATGGCTCTTCGGCGCCGGCATCCAGATCGCAGAGCCAGAGGATGTCAAAGACGACTACGTGAAGTACCTCAGGGAGACACTTGAGGAGAATGAAAAATAAACGCATTCCAGAGCTTTCATTTAAATATTAGACATAACAGTATAGACCAGATCTATCATGGAAGCATGAGTCATAACCGTATTGCCCAGATTTCTCCCGGGAAGAAGTGGTATAACATGATTGACCAGATTTTTCCCGTATGGATCTGGTATAATGATTTCAAAAAATAAAAGACAGCGTTCAAGTCATAAAAAATAAAAAGAATGAGGAGGCAGTAATCATGTCAGACATCAAATATGAAATCAAAAAAGAAATCGGCGTCATCTCCGAGGGCTCCAGAGGCTGGACGAAGGAACTAAACCTCGTCTCCTGGAACGGCGCTGCCCCAAAGTACGACCTTCGCGACTGGTCCCCAGACCACGAGAAGATGGGAAAGGGAGTAACACTGACAGAGGAAGAGGCAAGGAAGTTGAAGGAGCTGCTGGAGGGTGAACTGTAGGTAATAGATATATGAGTGATTCACAAAAGCAGCGAGAATGGGATCGTGAAGAGGTTGTTATTCTTGTAGTTGAATATTTTTGAACTAAAAATTTATCACCGGAAGCTATCTCGGAAGTTCAACATAAAGTAAGTGATTTTTTAAGAAAATGAGAGAAATTACTTACTGGTGATTCAGTTTCTGATACTTTTCGTGATTATTCAGGAATTCGTATACAGTCTGGAAGAATTAGGTGTTTAGATCCTGAAACAAAATATTCAGGTATGCAAGGGACGAAATTACAAAAAGAAATAGTTCAAGAGTATTTATCTGATCCTCAAAAACTAAAAGAAGAAGCAGATTCTATTTATAAGAAGTATAGCATACATAATAGCTAAAAATTTAATGTTGTATCAATAATTTAGTAAAGATGGAGAGATTATTATTTTTTTGATGAAAGGTAAAACGTTTTATGAATGCAAATTTAGATCGTATTTCAAAACAAGCTGAAAGGGTTATAAATGCTTTTGTGGAGGAGAATGGATACCAGGTCATTATGACGACAAGGGATATAAGAAAACTACTGACAGATAATAATGTTGGTATACATAGCGCCTGGCTTATTTCTGATCACTGCTATAACCATTATAATCTCGGACTTATTGAATTTGAGCAAGATATTCATCTCTTTGAGTATATTTCAAATGGAAGGTATAGGATACTCGGGAGCCAATATCCATATAATGGTGATATTTTATGGTTTACAAAAGAAAATCACCATACAATAAAGTATAGAGTCGGTGTAATGGAAAATGGCAAACCTATACTTTTTCCTAAAAATCAGTATACTCGTTTTGATGCGACTCGTTAAAGCATTTATGAAGGTTTTAACCAGTTTCTGATGTCTTATATCTTGCAACTACTTTTGTTTTTTCGATTTATAACATATTGAAATAGGCAACAAATATGTATAGTGATAATCATTCTATTGACGTGAAAAAACTTAGAAGAGATATGCAGAACCAAGCACTCGGAGCATATCTCGGAGGCGGAATTGGACCGGCGATTATTGATGTTGCGAATGTGGAACGTGTGTCTGATGATGAAGTGATAAGAATTGCCAAGCGCATGGGAGTAGATTTGAGACGGTATATGAAGTGAATTTTTCATGTGTAAGAATTCTGATAAATACTAGGCGAAGATTGTGTCTAATATCTTGACTTGAGAGAGGAAAAACGATGACAGAAACTATTGAAGTGCTGATGAAATATCTGGTTTGGATCATCCTGCTTGTGGTGGCCGCAAATATCATTGTGTATCTGCTGCGCAGGCTGAAGGCTAAAGCAAAAGGAGTCGAGGGAGAGGCGCTTGTCAGTATCATTTTGAAAAAATTGCCAGCTGACCAGTACATTCCAATTCACAATGTGATGCTTCCTACCAGCAAAGGAACGACGCAGATTGATCACGTGGTTGTGTCAAAATACGGTATTTTTGTAATCGAGACGAAGAATTACGCCGGTTGGATAATGGGAAGCGAGAATGGAGATAAATGGACGCAGTCGATATATGGTTCGCGCAAGCAATTCATGAATCCGATCCATCAGAATTTTGGTCACATAAAGACTCTTCAGACGCTGCTCCCTCAGGTGCCGGAGGATGCATTTTTCTCTATCGTTTGTTTCCCGGGTGATTCGAAGATAAAAGTCAACGCATCCCACACGCCGGTCGTTTATTATAGTCAGCTTGAAAAATAATACGCTCCCACACTGATGAGAAAATCGCCACGGATGACCTTGAAAATATAACCCAGACTATTCAAAATGCGAATATTGATTCTCATGAGAATCGAAAGAAACACATCGAGAATATCAACACTGAAAAGCAGGAGAAAGCTGATCAGGTAAAGGCCGGTATCTGTCCTAGATGCGGTGGAAAGCTTGTCCTGCGTCATGGTAAATTCGGTGATTTTTATGGATGTGAGAATTTCCCAAAATGCCGCTACACCAGTAAGATATGATCTTAGTGTAAAAGTCAGTTTGGGATTTGCCTATATTTGTATCTTTTTATCTGAAAATGACGCTATGTTGAAAATGCGGGGGATTTTGGTGAACAAATTTTGAAATCTGGGTTAGAACTATTGACGAGTTGTCTGGCAGATGGTAATTTAAAGTATAAGATTTTTTATTATTAGGGATGCAGAAGAGAGGTGCGTTTATTTTTCAAAGAGGAGGGCTAGGTTGTGGAGATTGTGCGTGGGCTGACGCTTTTTGACGATGATCTGATGAGCAGAGTTTTCGATAATAATATCGAGGCGACTGAGCTGTTGCTAAGGATTATTTTTGGAAGGCCGATAAAGGTTGTGAAGGCTAAGGGTCAGGAAGAGATTCGAAGCTTTTCGGTTGATGGCAGGACGGTTCGGCTTGATATCATGGCTGTTGACAGCGATGGTAAAAAAATCGATATCGAGGTTCAGACGGGTGAGAAAGGGTCAGATATCAAAAGAGCACGGTATCACAGCAGCCTTTTGGATTCGGGAATGCTGAAGAAGGGCCAGGATTTTAGCGAAATTCGGGATTCTTATGTGATATTTATCTACAAGCGTGACAAGTTTCAGAAGGGGCTGCCTGTGTATCATTTGAGTAGATTTGTGGAGGAGACCGGAAAAAAGGTAAATGATGGCTCAAACATTATTTATGTGAATGGAACTTATTCCGGTAACGACGATCTTGGTAAGCTGTTAGCTGATTTCAAGCAGCCTGATGCGAGTAAGATTAACTTCAAGGAACTGGCTGATGGTGTAAGGTATTTCAAGGAAGAAGGAGGTAGAGTTGATATGTGTGAAGCAGTAGAGAAGTACGCAAAAAGTTATGCAGAGAAAGCAACGCTTAATGCGGAAGTAAGTTTAATACTAAATATCATGGAGAAAAATGATTTCAGTCTGAATAAGGCACTAGATTTTAGTGGCATTGAGGGTAAAGAGCGCTCACTTATCACAGAGGAAGTCAAAAAGCGCCAGAAGGCAATCAGCTGAATCAAATTTTGAAATCGTAGTAATTATTGACAACTATTAATTACCTCACTTCTGCATCGAATCCTGACCTGCCCTGGCATATGAGTTATGCCTTTGGGGTAGGTCAGTTTTGGATTTTTTTATGAATTCTACATTAGACTATTACAACAGCCAGGCATCAAAATTTTTTGACAATACTGTTGGCGTTGATTTTTCAAATATTGAGGATAGGTTCCTAAAGTACATTCCAAAAAAGGGATTGATCCTTGATTTCGGATGTGGCTCTGGCAGGGATACGAAGTATTTCCTGGATAGAGGATTTCAGGTCGAGGCTATTGATGGATCGGAGGAGCTGTGCAAGGCGGCATCACGTTACACAGGGATTGAGGTGAAGCACTGTTATTTCTCTGATCTGGATGAGTCTGAGCGATACGATGGTATCTGGGCCTGCGCATCTATACTTCACGAGAGGTCTGAGGTGATACCGTTTATTTTTTCAAGGATGGAAAAAGCCTTGAAGAGCGGCGGCGCCCTGTATGTGTCCTTCAAATACGGCAGCTTCGAGGGCGAGCGTGGCGGAAGGTATTTCACGGATATGACTGAGGAGAGGCTTGATCTGGCCCTGAAGAATTGCCATGACCTGCTGAATAAGGAAGAGTGGGTAAGCTCTGACGCAAGGCCTGACAGAAGTGATGAGAAATGGCTGAATGCGATTTTGGTGAAGAGAGGTTGAGCGATGCGGCCTGAAGATCTGCATGTAAATCCTTTATATGAGAACCAGCTGGATATGAAGGATTTTTCAAATATTTTTGATCATAATGCCCAGGGCTATAAGTTCTACTGGTTCGAGTCGATTATTGATATCCTTCCACAAAAAAGTGAGATGACGTTCAAGGAGATCATGTGCAAAATGATCTGGAAGGCCTGGTTTTCGGTGACGGAATATCATCTGCATCTGGGGCCGACGCGTGAGGGGCAGCAGGCGAACCTGATAGAGGATCTGATCCTGAAGATTGAGAAACTCCCCGGCGTAAAGCAGCCGATGACAGAGGAGCAGCTGAACCGCGTCATCGACGATAATTTTGACCTGCTCCGAGACGATTTCAATAAGCTGAGCACAAATGTGCCGTACAGGCTGTTGTCTCCTTTTATCAAAAACCGTGACGGTGAATTTTCTTGGAACCGCACCTCGAGGCTGATCGAATATTTTAAAAAAATAAACGAAAGCACGCCACTTCCATATATCATTCTTGATGATACTGCCGTTAACAAAAAGGTCGTGGTCAATCCCTACTGGGAGCAGGTAATCATGGACAATTATCCGATCATCAAGAGCTGGATCCAGATGGAAAAAGTCAGGTTTCTTCAGGGGCGGAATCCTGGTGTGCCGGGGATTGTGTATAAGGCTGGTGACCATGAGCAGAGGATGCGCAGACTTGAAAAAGTAAGGACGTTGTGGGAGACATATAGTGTGGTTACTTTTCAGCCGATCATTGATATCTACAGCGATGACAGGATTGAGAAGGATCGTCTGTCAATCGATCATTTTGTTCCGTGGTCTTACATATCGAATGATGAACTTTGGAACCTGACGCCGATGGATAAGGCCGAGAATTCCAGTAAAAGCAACCGTCTGCCAAACTGGGATCGTTTCTTCCCTCGTTTGTCGGACCTTCAGTTTAAGCTGTATTCGGCAATTTATTCTCATGATGAAGTTTACCATGCCTTTGACAAATGCAGGTCAGATAACCTGAATGCTATCTGGGCCTCTGAGCAGTTATATAAAAAAGGGAACAGTAAGGAAACTTTTTATAACATTCTGGAGCATAATCTTCACCCAATCTATGATTCCGCAAAGATTCAAGGCTTTGCAGAGTGGGATGGGGTAAAAGTGGTGTCGTGACAGGGAGGCGGTATTATATGTATAGTGGTAATAATTCGATTGACGTGAAAAGGCTTAGAAGGGATTTGCAGAATCAGGCATTAGGTGCTTATTTCGGTGGCGGCATTGGTCCGGCGCTCATTGACGCTGCGACCGTGGAACGCGCATCTGATGATGAAGTGATAAGAATTGCAAAGCAAAATGGAATAGATCTGAGACGATACATGATGTGAGTTTATATGAAAAAATTCTCCAGAAGGAACTTGATGACCTGAATCTCAAATAATGATATTTTCTGGAGAAGTGTAGGGTTGTGGCATTTCAAATTCCTCATGCTATGCCGGGTATCCCGACTACATGGTTTGGTGCAGCTTATGCAAGAGAAAATGAATCACTTGTTCCTCTTCCAATGAACAAGGTTGATTTAATCCGTAGTCAGATAGGCATGGATTGGTCAAAAGGAATCGTACTAGAGGCAACAATTGAGGATCTTGATCCTGAAGCGGTTGCTTATGCAAGGAAGATGTTTTCACAGAAGCAATCTGATCGGAAAATGTCAGAGGAAATTCCATGGGCATTCCTATGATTTACAACATTCAGAAAAGTAGGTGTTTTCCACTTCCGACATATGATTTAAGTATTGTTGATAGGGTAAGCGTTACGATATATGGAAGGGTTTTGGACAAGAACTATACTCAGCTGTTGCATGCCAGAGGAGATTTAGATTTATAGACGGTATTTCTTCTTGACCAGGTGCAGAAAGGCCAGACGATTTCAAAGGAAGACTATAAGATTCTGAAGAAAAATGGATTGGTTGAAGGTCGTTATCCAACATTATATGTATCCTATGAAATTGCTGAAGCAGTTGGTGATAAGGCGGGATACATAAGAAATAAAGGACTGGATGAGAAAATCTGTAAGGAGCTAATAATTTCAGCTCTTGAGAACAGCAGTCTAAAAAAGGCAGATATCTTTAAAGCAGTTGAGCACGCCTTACCAGAAGTACTGTCAGATGATCAAAAATATAAGAAACTTTCGAATTTGTTACAAAAAATGAAGAAAGAAGGAACCATTGATGTTAATGGCGTTGCGTCACATTCAGAGTGGTTTCTTGTGAAATGAATTTTAGTCAACGAATATCAATTTTAGTCAATGATTTAGTCAAAGAAAACAAAGGGATTAGTCAAAGAGTATCTAAAAACGCTGTATTTATCGGTGTTTTTTGTTGACTAATTTTTTGCAATCTTTTTTGGATTTAGTCAAAGATAATGGAAGAAAATGGCGCCAGGCACTGTTAATGACACTGTTAAAGGAAATTCATAATTCCTTAATATATCCTTAACGGTACCTGGCACTAAAATATGTATATTTGTATCTTTTTATCTGAAAATGACGCTATGTTGAAAATGCCGGGGATTTTGGTGAACAAATTTTGAAATCTGGGCGATGGGTATTGACGAGCTATACGGCAGATGGTAATTTAAGATATAAGATTTTTTATTATTAGGGATGCAGAAGAGAGGTGCGTTTATTTTTCAAAGAGGAGGGCTTTAATGAGCGGAGGATTTGAAAAAACAAAAACTGG
>ONBW01000055.1 GCA_900316165.1 uncultured Lachnospiraceae bacterium
TTTTCAACTTTTTTAAGAGAACTATATATAGTATGGCGACCAATCGACTAACAATATACGGAATTAAAGATAATATCCGCTTCATGAAACAGCCCTAAGTAAATCATGAAACGGGTGAATGATAGTCGGTATTCTGTTATAATAGCAGCAATAGATTGTTTTTGGGGTAAGGAGCAGTATCATGGAGGTGTTGGCCCTTCGTTTGCAGGCTTGAAGATTTGTTAACAGCCGCCGCAGTCGAAGTCTCACTAGGTCACGTTTTTCTGTTCGCTCGCGCGCGCTTATTTGCGGCCCTCTGACAAAACGCGCAGAAATGCTTTTATCAAAAGCTTGTAGTTACAAGATAAGTCTAGGAAGCATTTCTGCTTTGAACGGTTGTCACCCGGGCCGCAGCTAGCGCGCTCGTTCACAACGAAAAACGTAACAATCGTTCGCCGTTCGCTGCGGCAGCTGTAATACAGAAATTATAAGCCTGCAAACTAACGGGCCGACATGAATTATCTCATATATGATATCGCTATAATTCTTCAGATATTGATCAATGGATAAAAGAAACTAGTAAATGAACAGACATGGAAAAGAACCTCGTTTTCACGGAAAGGTCTCAGAGAAAAGCCATAAGAATATGAGCCGCATACGTGGCAAGGATACTTCTATCGAGATAAAGTTGAGGGAAGCTTTATATGCAAAGGGCTACAGGTTCAGAAAAAATTATAAAGAAGTACCAGGTACACCTGATATTGCATTCACAAAATATCGGATAGCGATATTCTGTGATGGAGAGTTCTTCCATGGTAAAGACTGGGATATAAAGAGACAAAAGGTCTTGCAGGGAACAAACGGAGGCTATTGGGTAAGCAAGATAGAACGTAATATAGAGCGTGATAATGAGATAGATAAAGAACTAAAAGTCATGGACTGGACGGCGATTCATTTTTGGGGCAAGGATATACAAAAAAATTTAGACGAATGTATTCATGTGATAGAAGAGACGATTCAGGATGTAAAAAAGAGGGATGAATGATGGCAGAGGAACTTCAGTCTTACAATATATATGACCCTAAATCTATTGAAACATATGCGAAAGGACTTATAAACAAGACCTTTTCGCAGGTGATAAAAGAAGACCAGAAGAGCATATATCTTATTTCAGGTGATAACAGCCACATAGTGTCAGAAGACAGATATGACATGCACATAGCCGGCAAAGAAGATAAAAAGAATAAGGGGAATCTGGGACAGATAATTGAGGAAAGATATTTTCACTATAAATGTAACAGCGATTCCAGGCCTGATTTCCATGAGGCTGGAGTGGAGCTAAAAGTCACTCCATATAAGCAGAATAGAGATGGATCCATATCTGCAAAGGAGAGGCTTGTCCTCACTATGATAGATTATGGCCAGGTTGTAAATGAAAAGTTTGAGACAGGACATTTCTGGACGAAATCTAAACTATTACTATTGATATATTATCTTTACAAACCTGAGATAAAGCAAAGGATTGATTATAAGATTGGATTTGTTTCACTCTTCACTCCTTCAAAAAAGGACATTGTGATCATCCGCCAGGATTACAACATTATAGTTGATAAGATAAAAGCTGGGAAAGCTCATGAACTGTCAGAGGCTGATACTATGTATCTCAGTGCGGCGCCAAAAGCATCCAGCTCAAAAGTCAGGCGGAGACAGCCTTTTAGTGATATCCCTGCAAAGCCAAGAGCTTTTGCATATAAGAGTTCTTATATGACTTTTGTTCTCAACAACTATATAGTTCCAGGCAAAGGGACATATGAGAGCATTGAGACTGATTCAGATAAACCTTTTGAACAGTATGTCGCAGAAAAGATTAACAGATATAAAGGAAGAAGCGTTGAAGAACTAGCGTCAACCTTTGATCTGTCAAAGAAACAGAAGAACCTTGAATCTAATATAGCATTCAGGATATTAGGAATCACTGGAAATAAAGCCGAAGAATTTGCAAAAGCAAATATCGTTGTAAAGGCTATAAGGATAGGCAAGAATGGCAAAATCAAAGAGAACATGTCATTCCCTACATTCAAATTTAAAGAATTGATAAAAGAAGATTGGGATGATTCGACATTCGGTAATTATCTCAGAGAAACTCGATTCTTTTTTGTAGTTTACAAATATGATGATATGGACGTACTCAGGTTAAAAGGATGCCAATTTTGGAATATACCATATGATGATCTGGAGAATGGAGTAAGGCCAGTTTGGGAAAAAACAGTTTCAATCTTAAAGAATGGACTTGAGTTTGAAATAAGAGATGGAAAACATTACAACAATTTCCCAAAGCAAACAGAAAGCTACATCTGTCACGTCAGACCGCATGCTCAAAATTCTAAAGATACTTATGAACTGCCTGATGGTAGACAATTTCCTAAGCAATGCTTTTGGCTGAATAATACATACATTCTTTCACAATTAAACGATGAGCTCAAATGAAGGAGGAGTAAATCATGGCTGGTTATGTGATGACTATTAATAAGGATGTATCCATAGAGATGATGGTTAATTCTGGAGTATATAGTACGATACTACCAGACCCAAAGAAAGGTAAGTGGAGGATACCACAAGAAGGGACTTTTGCTGATTATTTAAGTATGACACCAGGCGACTCCATATATTTTTTTAGCGAGCGAAAAATATATGGAATAGGTGAGATAATTAAAGTTGGAAATGATTGTAAATATTTAAATTATCCTAAGGCAGATGTACCTGAGCCGTTCTCAGATAAAGATATCGATAAAGATAAGTTACTCTGGGAAGTATCAGATCATTATAATAGATGCCTATGTCTGTTTAAACCATCACCTTATTTTTTTAAGAATAGTGTTGATATGGATGATGTTCTGAATAGCAATCCTGATAAATTCAGAAGTATTAGAACTTTATGGCAATTATCGTTTATAAAAATAGATGATGAAGAAAATAAGGCATTGCAGGATATTATATTAAAAAGAAATGAAGAAAATCTTATAAATAAGAAAAACATATTTGAATATGATAATAAAATTCATGAGGCTATTGAGAAGAAGCTAAGTCAGGAATATAGATTAACTGCTTACCAGATTATGATAAATACACTGAATAAGAAGAATACATTGGAACACGAGATGGCAATAGAAGCTTATCTATGTGGGATATTGGAAAAAGAGAATGATACTCCTTTTGGAAAATGGGATTATATATCTCATCAGGTTGCAGCTTCTCCATTCAAGCCTATAGAATATATGGATAAGATGGATATCTTCGGATATAGATACATCGAGGGATTTAAAACCATATCAAAATATCTCGTTATAGAGATAAAAAAAGATACAGCTAAACCAGATGTTATCGGACAGTTAATGAAATATGTGGATTGGATAAGTCAAGAGTATGCACATGGTGATTATTCAATGATAGAAGCTTACGTTGTAGCATCTGATTTTCCTGACGATGTGATAATAGAAAAAAACAAGCATTGTATAAGAAATTTTTCAAGGGGATATAGACCTACTCAGCCTTGTACATGGAGTGATTGTAAATTGATAAGCTATAGATTTAATAAAGATCATTTGGAATTTTCAGAAGTAAAAAAAGGTTGATCAAAACCCCGTTTTGTGTTAGAATTTCAAATAGGAGAATTGATCATTATGGATAAGACGGTATGCGAGCTCTTCGCAGGGGTAGGTGGATTCCGCTGTGGACTGAATTCAATAAATAATATCAGTGACACATCTAAGCCTGAAAAATGGAAAACAGTATGGTTCAATCAGTGGGAACCTGCAGATAAAACTACACAGTGGGCGTATGATTGTTATATTAACAGATTTGGAACATGTAATGATCTTAATGGCAATAATACATCCAATTGTGATATCAATGCAGTTGATAAAAATGTTATTCCAGATCATAATCTTTTGGTTGGAGGATTTCCGTGTCAGGATTATTCTGTCGCTTCATCTCTTGCAACATCCAAGGGACTTGAAGGAAAAAAGGGAGTGCTATGGTGGGATATCAGAGATGTACTTGAAGCAAAGGATACTCCTTTTGTGTTGCTGGAGAACGTTGATAGACTGCTAAAAAGCCCTGCTTCTCAAAGGGGAAGAGATTTTGGGATTATCTTAGCGTGCTTTAGGGATCTTAATTATACTGTAGAATGGCGTGTAATTAATGCGGCTGATTATGGTTACCAGCAGAGGCGAAGAAGGACTTTTATTTTTGCATATAAGGATACTACTCGCTATTCTTTAATGATGAGCAATACCACAGGGTATTATGAAGAACCTGATGATTCTACACATATAGATAGTGTGGGAAAACTGATAAACAAAGATGGATTTTTTGCAAGTAGTTTTCCTGTAAATCCGATAGAAAATAAAAAAATAAGGATAGAAAAGCTCCCGGAAGGTATTGGACAATTATCTGCCGAATTTAGTTTTAATTTTGAGAATTCAGGAGTTATGAAGGATGGTATTATTTATACTATAAAAACTATGCCTTCATATTCAGGGAAACAGATAACGCTTGGTGATATCATGGAAGATGGAGATATACCAGAGGAATTCTTTATTCCTGAAGATAGGCTTTATTATACATATCCTGATGTAACTCATAGTGATGAGACAAAAGGTAAGCTGCCACCAGAATCCAGAAAGACGTGGCAGTATTTAAAAGGTGCAAAGAAAATCAACCGAACTGCGTCAAATGGACATGAATATGTGTTTTCTGAAGGCCCTATAGCGATGATTGATTCATATGATAAACCAGCAAGAACTATGCTCACCAGTGAAGGATCCTTCAGCAGGACTACTCATATAGTAAAAGATAAAAAAACAGGTCGTATCAGATTGCTTACTCCTATAGAAATGGAAAGGATTCAGGGATTCCCAACTAATTGGACAAAGGACTGCCTGGTTGATGGTCAGATAGTAGAAATGCCTGTAAAGAAAAGACGCTTCATGATGGGGAATGCATTAGTTGTCAACTTGATAAAACAGATGGAGCCTGTACTTAGTAAGATTTTTGATGAAGAGCCAAAAAGTTTTAATACTAAGTATAAGCCAAATCTTGATGTTTGTATGCATGTAGCAGAAAAGGACTGATATGTTTCATATAGTATTGCATGAGCCGGAGATTCCGTTTAATACCGGGGCAATCGGCAGAACCTGTGTTGCAACTGGTTCATCACTTCATTTAATTTATCCGTTAGGGTTTATATTGAATGACAAGTATGTTAAGAGGGCGGGCATGGACTACTGGCCGAAGCTCGACCTCCACGAATATGATGATTACGATGATTTTCTGGCAAAGCACAGAGAAATCATATACAACGGAGACAGCATGTCCTCATATCAAAAAGAAACAGAGCAGGCTGATTCTGAAAATGCTGATCCGCATGATGAAAAATGCGTTAATACGAATTCTATTGCTATAACCAGCCGCCCAAAGCTCTGGTTTGCAACCACGAAAGCAAGACAGTGCTATTCTGATGTGAGGTTCGGCCCGGACGACTATATAATGTTTGGAAAAGAGTCAGCAGGAATCCCTGAAGAAATTCTTGTAGAGCATCCTGAGGCCTGTATCCGCATTCCTATGCTCGGTGACACACGCTCTCTAAATCTCTCAAACTCTGTAGCTATAGTTCTCTACGAGGCCCTGAGACAGAATAATTTCATGGGGCTTAATGAGAAGGGAAATCTTCATAGGCTGAAGTGGGAATAAAAGAAGACAGCTTTTATTTTTGCAGTGAAGCAAAAACTAAAAAATAGAAATCACTTCACAAAACTTCTTAAAAGCTTTATCTCCTCTGCGTATCCGTCATTTGATTCCTGAGGCGTTTCGAGTATAAATGGCAGGCCGGAAAATGCCGGATGATTTACTATTTTCCTGAAAGCTTCAAGTCCAATATAGCCTTCTCCTATTTTTTCATGGCGGTCCTTGTGACTGCCAAGAGGATTTTTGCTGTCGTTTATATGCACAGCCTTAAGACGGTCAAGGCCGATAACGCGGTCGAATTCATCCATTACCTCATCAAGCGCGTTTACATCGTCGTAGCCTGCGTCGTGGATATGACAGGTATCGAGGCAGACACCGATGTGGTCCTTGATGTTTACTTTTTCAATGATGGATTCAATCTCTTCAAACGGGCGTCCGACTTCAGTACCCTTTCCGGCCATGGTTTCAAGAAGCACAGTCGTATGCATATCTTCCCAGAGTATGTCGTTAAGCGCCTCGCTTATCATCTCAATTCCAGCCTCTAGGCCCTGCTTCATGTGGCTGCCCGGATGAAAATTGTAGTAGTTTCCAGGCAGATATTCCATTCGCTCCAGATCCTCTTTCATCGCGCGATGGGCGAATTCCCTAGTGTTTTCCTTGTCAGAGCAGAGATTGTATGTATATGGAGCGTGCGCGACAAGCTTGGAAAAATGATTTTCCTCCAGCAAATTTACGAGTGCTTTCATATCCTCTACATCGAGAGGCTTTACACTTCCGCCTCTCGGATTTCTCGTGAAAAAAGCAAAGGTATCTGCCCCAATGCGTAGAGCCTCTTTTCCCATCGCCAGGTAACCTTTTGAATTTGACAAATGACAACCGATGTGAAGCATAATTTTCCTTTCAGTTTAAAATTCTGCAATCCTTTTCCGTAAAGTATTCATGACTCTCTTTTTATCTGCGCTCCACTGTGGCTCGACCAGCTGTGATTTCGGGCCATCACCCGTCAGCCTGTGAATGATGATGTAGTCAGGCAGAATAGAGAGCGCTTCGCAGACCAGGTCTGCATATTCATCTAAAGTTAATATGTGAAATGGGTTAGCTGTATATTGCCTGCAAAGCTCAGTACCTTTAAGCACATGAAGCAGCTGGATTTTTATTCCATCGCCTGGTTCAAGCAGGCTTGAGAGGAAACGGATTGTTTCCATCATATCGTCCCTGGTCTCACCTGGTAATCCGAAAATCACATGAACTATAACAGTGATTCCAGCCTCTTTAAGACGGCGGTATGTATCAGTAAAAACTGGCAGATTGTAGCAGCGGTTTATTTTTTCAGCGGTACTCTGATGAATCGTCTGAAGTCCCAGTTCAATCCAGACTGGTTTTATTCGATTAAGCCTTTTTATCATCTCAAGCTTTTCGTCATTTATGCAGTCAGGCCTGGTACCTAGTGATAGTATTACAATATCCGGACGATTTATCGTTTCTGCGTATAATTTTTCAAGACGGGCGGTATCACCATAGGTATTCGTGTAGGACTGAAAATAGGCGATGTATTTCCTGTCTTCAGGCCTTATAGAAGCAGGAATCTTTTTATCAACGAGCTTCCTTGCCTCTCTAATCTGAGTATCGATATCCTCAAACGGAGCGGCAAAATCACCTGAGCCTCCCTCTGAGCAGAAGGTACAACCGCCATACGAAATCCTGCCATCTCTATTCGGGCAGGTGCAACCAGATGAGAGGGAAAGCTTGTAAATCTTCTGGCCATATTCATTTTTCAAAACATCTGAAATGCTGGTGTACTTCATGTGATGGTGTTGAGCCTCCGTATGTATCATAATAACATTTGTACATTTTTATTCAAGAACAAAAACATCTAAGGTGATGAATCTACGTGTGAAGACAGGAAAACCAGAAAATCACACGTAGTCGCGGCAGAGAAATTACGTGTGAAAACCAAAATCTCAATCAAATGATGAAAATCACTCCGTATTCTGTTATAATAAAAGTCGCGTTCTTTTAAGAATGAAATACAGTGGAAAAAAGGAGCAGATTACATGGTTAATCAGAAGTATAAGGATAGACTTTCGAACAAATCCGTTATCAGGGAGCTGGCTGCCTACGCCAGAAAAAGGGGACAGGAGATAGGCTATGAGAACGTATTTGACTACTCACTCGGCAATCCGTCGGTAGAGACACCGAAGGAATACAATGATGCAGTCATCAAGATGTATCAGACGATGGATTCGATGTCTCTTCATGGCTATTCACCGACACTTGGAAATACACACGCCAGAGAGGTGATTGCAGCATCACTATCGAAGCGCTTTGGAATACCGTATGAGGCAAAGCATATCTTCCCTACGACAGGCGCAGCAGGCGCTATAGCACACGCTGTAAGAGCAGTCACTAAGCCGGGAGATACAGTGCTTACCTTCGCTCCATTTTTCCCAGAGTATATGCCGTATATAAATGATACCGGAGCAGAGCTTCAGGTCGTACCGGCAAATCTTCCGACCTGCCAGGTAAACTTCCCAGAACTTGAAAAAATGATGACAGAGAATGTCACAGCAGTGCTTATCAACTCCCCGAACAACCCGTCGGGAGCTCTCTATACAGAGGTGACACTTGAGAAGCTGGCAGCATTTTTAAACAAGAGCCAGGAGAAGTACGGACACGATATTTTTCTTATAAGCGACGAGCCATATAGAGAGATAGTATTCGACGGCAAAAAATGCCCGTACCCTTCAAAGTATTACGATAACACGCTTTCCTGCTACTCATTTTCTAAGAGCCTTTCACTTCCTGGTGAGAGAATCGGATACATCGCAGTGAATCCGAAGGCCACAGATGCGGATATCCTCGTGGATATTTTTGGACAGATCAGCCGTGGTATAGGCCACAATTGTCCATCATCCACAGCACAGCTCGGAGTAGCAGCAGTCATCGATATGACATCAGACCTCTCAGTTTATGAGACGAATATGAACCTGCTCTATGACACATTAAAGGATATAGGCTTTGAGGTCGAGAGACCGCAGGGAACCTTCTATATCTTCCCGAAGGCACTCGAGGATGATGCCGTTGCTTTTTCAAAGAAAGCACTTAAGTACGACCTTATCATGGTGCCGGCTGATAACTTCGGAGCACCGGGCTATGTAAGACTCGCATACTGCATCGATACTGAAAAAGTAAAACGTTCTCTTCCGGTTTTGAGAAAATTTGCACACGAGGTATATGGTAAATGAGTCAGTTAGGAAATCACGATGGCCGTCCGACAAAGACGGTCGAGCTTTCAAAATCTGAAGTCACCCATGTGATCATGCAGATCGATATTAATGGACAGGGCAGGCTTTTTGGCGGCAGGCTGATGGAATGGATCGACGAGGTCGGCGGAATGACAGCGATGCGCCATGCTGCACACGAGGTTATCACAGCGTCTGTCGACAACCTGACATTCAAGGCCGAGGCAAGACTGAATGACATGGTGGTCATGATCGGAAGAATGACTCATGTCGGCCACTCGTCTATGGAAGTCAGAGTTGACTCCTATATAGAGAATGAAACGGGAATGCGCACTCCGATAAACCGCGCGTATCTGACCTACGTGTCAGTTACTCCAGAGGGTAAGCCTATCCCTGTCAAGTATGGCCTTGAGATTAACGGCCCTGGAGAAGAGGCTGAATGGCTGGGAGCAGAAAAGAGGCAGAAGCTTCGCCTCGAGAGAAGAAAAGAAGCATTTTAAATATTTGAATTTTTACCGGCAGGTGCTCTTTGTTGGCGCCTGCCGGTATTTTTTGTGCGCTCGGCGGCGCACGTTTCTAACTGGTGCAAGTCCGGAGTCCGCCTGGTAGTGGGAAGGACATAGCCGAAGGCAAGGGTGTCCACCGTGAGGTGGGATCTGAAGGAAGCTGGATTCGGGGAATATACTAACCCGAGGGCAAACCTCTGGCCTGACGTACAGAAATCTCATATAAGGTCTCATGCGAGGGTAAGACTGCAAATCAAGCCGAAGCCCGATTACTACACGGAATCGCATGGGATAAATGAGACAGGTAGGTGGAGGGAAAGAAACGTGTGGTACCCGGGGAGGCCTGAGCGAAACGCTCTGAAAGGAGTAAGCTCTGTCGCAAGACAAAGTTGAACGTTCAGGAGTCAGCAGAGGTCATAGTAGCCGCAGGGTGAAGGACCGAATCAACAGGAGTTCCAAGTACAACCAGGAAAGGAGGAAAGAGCCTTGGATGCAGAAAACAACAAAGGAAGCTGCTCACAAAGGAATAGCCCGGAAGGCAAAAAGTATGTGAGAGCGCACCGCTCTTTCAACCGGATATGGAAGGAAAGGAACAGTGCACAGCCGAACCTTTTGGAAAAGATACTGGACAAGGACAACCTGAACAGAGCTTATAAAAGAGTGAAGGCGAACAAGGGAGCACCGGGAATCGATGGCATGACTATTGATGAGGCGTTCCTATGGCTTAAGGAACATAATCACGAACTGATTGAGAGAATTAAAAGCGGACATTACACCCCATCTCCGGTCAGGCGTAAGGAAATCCCAAAGCCAGACGGTGGAATGCGCAAGCTTGGCATTCCAACAGTTATAGACCGTATCATCCAGCAGGCAATGGCACAGCAGATGATGCCTATCTTTGAACCTCTGTTTTCAGACGGAAGCTATGGCTACCGACCGGGCAGAAGTGCCAAAGATGCCGTAAAACGAGTGAAAGAGTATGCGGAGCAGGGATATAAAAGCGCGGTAGTGCTTGACCTGTCCAAGTACTTTGACACAATGAATCATGTGATTCTGCTCAACCTTCTGAGAAAGCATATTTCAGACGAGAGAGTGATTCAGATGGTGAAGCGATACCTTAAAAGCGGCGTGATGGAAAACGGTGTTGTAGTCGAGACAACAGAAGGTTCACCGCAGGGCGGAAATCTTTCCCCACTGCTGGCAAACATCTATCTCAACGAATTCGACCAAGAGTTCAGAAAGCGCGGCGTTCCGTGCGTTCGTTATGCAGATGACATAGTTCTGCTTGCGAAGAGCCCGAGAGCGGCCCGGAGACTTTTGGAGACAAGCACGAAATTTCTTGAATGCAACCTTAAACTTAAGGTGAACAAAAAGAAAAGTCGTGCGGTTAGTGTGTTTGCAATCCGAAATTTTAAGTATCTTGGCTTTGCGTTCGGAAAGGGACGAAACGGAGTATATATCCGCGTTCATGCAAAGTCATGGAAGAAAGCCAAAGACAAGCTGAGAATGCTCACTTCCCGTAGCAGATGTGGCAGTATTGTCGGGGCAATGGCACGAATCAAAGTGTTCATGCGTGGCTGGCTTAACTATTATGGTATTGCGGACATGAAATCCAACATCGCAGACCTGAATGGGTGGCTGTATCGACGAATCCGTATGTGTATCTGGAAGCAGTGGAAACTGCCACGGACCAGACTTCGCAAACTGAAAGGCTTGGGACTTATGGAATGGCAGGCAGCAGAGGCCGCATACTGTCGAAAAGCATACTGGAGGGTGTCAAACATTGGGTCAGTCAAAATGGCCCTATCAAAAGAAAGACTGATACACTGGGGCTTTTATGATTTAACCTCAGCATACCAGTCCGTGCACGTTAAATGTTGAAACCGCCGTGTACCGAACGGTACGCACGGTGGTGTGAGAGGACGGGAGCTAATCACTCCCTCCTACTCGATTTTCTTCAACGCGTTTCCGCAGCTGAAAGCGTAAGCGACATCCCCACCTGTTTTTACATATTTAGACATACAATCCGCGGGAGGCCTGATATGAAAAGGGACTACAGCAACACATCACGCATCTTATATTACCTGTACTGCATATTAAGAGACAACACAGACGAGGAGAAAGGACATTACCTCCCACAGCTTGAGATTTTAAGGATCCTGAGAGAACGATATGACATCGAGCCGGACAGGAAGACAGTAAAAAAGCAGCTGGAGAACCTGGCCGAGCTGAGCAGCCTGCCGGATAGCGGGATCGAGATCAGGCAGATCCCGGGCCAGCATGGCGGATACCAGATGCTGTCGCGCCCGTTTGAGGTCTCAGAGGTAAAGCTCTTAGTCGATATGGTGCAGTCATCACATTCGATCACAAAAAAACAGAACAAACGGCTCATAGAAAAATTACTTAAGCTCGCCAGCAAAAAACAGTCCGCTGAGATTTACGAGCAGAGCTCCCATCTGTACTGCCCGAAGTCAGACGATGAAGCGGTATTTTATAATATAGACCGGATCCTTTCAGCCATCTCCCAGGGAAAAAAACTCAGTTTCAGATACTACCACTGGAATGAAAAAAAGAGGCTCGTCATGACCAAGAACAAGAAGACCGGCTACAAAGCCGATCCCTTCGCCATGGTATATAATGACGGCTTTTACTATATGATAAGCTACTCCGCCGAGACAGAGGAGCATATCAAGACCTACAGAGTAGATAAAATGCAGAAGGTCGAAATACTTGATGAGGAGACAGAGAAGCAGCCGCTTCCAAAGGACTACCTGAAGAACCTGAAAAAGCGCAGCTTCGGCATGTTCACAGGCTACGACAGGACTGTCACCCTCACCTGTGACAAATCCAAAGCCGGCATCATAATCGACCGCTTCGGGAAAGATATCTCGCTCTTCCTCGCACCGGACTCTCCTGATCAGATAAACGCAACCGTCACGGTAACCGTCAGCCGCCAGTTCTATGGCTGGCTCTTCGGCGCTGGCATCCGGATCTCGGAGCCGCAGGACGTGAGGGACGATTACGTGGAGTATCTGAGGGAAACACTTGATGAGAATCAAAAAT
The DNA here is from genome assembly GCA_900316165.1 of uncultured Lachnospiraceae bacterium. GTDB lineage: Bacteria > Bacillota > Clostridia > Lachnospirales > Lachnospiraceae > Weimeria. The sequence continues at coordinate 12,536 of ONBW01000055.1, forward strand.
GAACGCATACAGATGAGAAGGATAGTGACTGCAATGATGCTGACAGGCGTGATGCTTCTGTCAGCATGTGGCAGCATATCATCAAAGTCCGGCCGGACATCCGGCAGCAGCACAGGATCATCTGAAAAAGCTGTGACATCATCTTCATCTGAATCAGGTAAAAACGATAAGAAGTATAATTTTATAAATCTAGACGGGAAGACTCTTGAGACGAGGATAAATACACCGGAAGGATATACACGCACGAAGGAAGCTGAAGGCAGTCTTGGGGAATTCCTGAGAAACTATAAGATGAAGAAGGACGGCAGTCCGATACTTCTCTATGATGGTTCTGTGAAAAATGATAATGGCAGGCATGCGGCTGTTTTCAAGCTTCCGCTTGAAAATGTGGATCTGCAGCAGTGCGCGGATTCGATCATGAGGGTTTATGCTGAGTATTACCGTAGCATAGGACTGGATGAAAAGATAGCCTTTCATTTTACGAATGGCTTCCTGGCATCATACTCTAAATGGAAGCAGGGGTACAGAATATCGGTGAATGGTAATAATGTCTC
>ONBW01000073.1 GCA_900316165.1 uncultured Lachnospiraceae bacterium
ATCAAGAAATCACACGTAATAATTGTAATCTGCCTACGTGTGAAAATGGAATAATCAAGAAATCACACGTAATAATTGTAATCTGCCTACGTGTGAAAAGGCAAGCCATGGATTTCCGTACCATATGTCAAAAATTGGTAATTGGTACGGAAAACAAGTGTAAACAAGCTGTACATTTCCGTACCATAAGCCAGAAAAAGCGAAACCTGGTCTGGTTTCAGATTTCCAGCGCTTCTTTAGCCAGCTTATCGGCCAGTTCGTTATACTCGACGCCGGTGTGGGCGGCGACTTTATGGAAGAATATTGAGATCTTATTACTCAAATTCTGCATCTCGCCGGCGTATGCTTTTGTGAGCGGATTGTTCGTCTTCCACTGCCCGGTCGCCCACATTTCTACACCAGCATAATCGTAGTAGATATTTACGGCTTCGAAGCCCTCATCTATCGTAAAATGCGCGGCGTGAAGAGCTCCCTGCATCTCGCCGGCGACATTTCTTATGCTGGTACCGGCGGCATCATCAAAGCTTCCGTTCATTTTTTCTATGTGACCATCCGGAAAAATAAACACGCACCCAAAAGAATACTTGTTCTTCTCCTTTGAGAAGCTTCCGTCCACGTAAGCAGTGAGTCTCCCGCTGACAGGGACACTTGAAAGTTTTTTACCAGAATTGCCTTCATTTCTTCTTTCAATATCGATACCAGAAGTGCTGTCAATACCACTCCCTGCTTGGCCTTCTGCTCCGTCACCTGGTTTGCCACCAGCCATATAGTCAAGTGCTTCCTGCTCCGTCACAAAACCCTTGAATACAGCACCTTTGAAACCTATGACCTGCTTCTTACACTCATCCCAGGATTTGAAGATTCCGGTCTTCCTGCCATTTTTTACAGCATAAAAATGCTTTTTCTCAGCCATAAGATTTCTTTCCTCCGACCATTATTACCCCAAAGAAATGCTTTCGAATTTTCTGCAAAAAGCGCTTACTCCGCCCCTGTTACCGTCACATTATCCAGCACAACGACAGCCGGTACCCTGGCATTGTTGTACTGTGTCATCTCTTTTGAAAAATGCATCGACTTCATGCTGTCGTTCATAGAGCCGGAGACTGAACCGCCGGAAACTATTTTTACATCTGCTCCGTCGTGCAGGTATCCAAGTCTTATCTCTCCAAAGATATGACCGGTTATAGAATCTACCTGAAAATCTGAAAACTCCACTACTTCTAAGTACTTTCCACTTCTCAATTCGGCCTCAGATTTAGAACCCGGTGCCACCTCGAAGTTTGAAAGAATGAAGCTGTCAGAAAGGCCTGAATATGATGAGAATTTCTGGTCGCCCCAGTTATCCTTTACCACATTGTTATCAATAAGTACCTCGTCTCTGATAAGCGCTCCCTCATCATCGAAGGTACGGTTCATGCTTGAATTCTGCAGGAATTTTCTTGAGGAAAGAGTTACCTTATCTCCTGTCACATCAGAGGCGATTGCCTCGTCCTTCCTCCAGTCTGAGATCTTCTGGCAGACCATGGAAGCATTTATTCTGTCAGCAAAGTAATTCCAGACCTGCATGGCATCAGCTGTCGAAAGGAGAAGGGATACCTTTCCAAGAGCCGGAGTCGGCTCGGTGTGAAGCCTGTCCCTGCCATAGGATAATGTCTTTTCGATATCCTTCTTTAAAAAATCCTTATCACAGTTGCCGCTGTCATACGAACGGTAGAGCTCGATTTCTCTCTTATTATCTCTCGCGTTTGTTACGACCTCGACAAAGCTCTTCGGGAAATTCTGTGTCACATCGATACCCTCAGAGGTGATGTATCTCTTCTCGATAGATGCGACAAAAATCTCATAGCAGTTGATATCCTCTGTCGCAGTCTCAGGGATATCTGTAAGCGTTTCGATGAAATCCCTTGAGATGTCAGAAACATCTGCCTTCACCTCATCAGGCACGGCTTCAACCGGCTTTCTTAACGAATAGACAGGATTTTTTACGAGAGAGGCCCTTGCGATAAGACCGTTAACCTTATCGGTAATCTCTTCTTCAGAGGCACTCAGCGCGATTTCATCCGAGGCAGAGCCCAGGTATTTTCCATCATCTGATTTTTTATAGACAGTGATATTTATATGAGTCGTGTCTATGGCGCGGTTCTGATCGAGATCGTGCTTTATAAAGTAGAATTCCCAGCGGTTTATTTTCTGAGAGTCAACAGCCCATGCATCAGCCTCTGAGCTCTTTAAAATATCTAAAATATCCTTAAGCATCATCCGAGCCTCCCTACTGTCTTTAAATACGGGCCGCCGTCAGCGACTTTAACCCACTCCTTGTGGCCCTTGCCGCAGGCGCCGTTTCCGAAGCATTCTCTGTCATCCGAGATCATTGAGATAGAGCCTAAAAGATCAGGAACGTAACCGGTCATGATCACAGGAGCAACTACTTTTCCAGTGAGCCTCCCGTCCTTTATCTCACGGCCGAGCTTTACGATACACTGGATGCCCCAGTGCTTCGGATCCTCCATTCCACTCTCCATTCCCTCAAGAAGGAAACCATAGTCTACAGACCGTATCATGTCCTCCAGCTTTGAAGTCCCTGAATCAAACATGGTATTTGTCATTCTCGTGTAGACCTTGTGCTCGAAGTTCTCTCGTTTGCCGTTTCCAGTAGGCTTTACTCCAAGCCGTAAGGCCGCGAGAGAATCACAGATGCCGGTCTTTAGGATCCCGTTTTCTATCTCTGTGACATCGCCTGCCAGAACTCCCTCGTCATCAAAGGCATAGCTCGTTACATCCTTTGCGCAGAGCGCTCCTTCATGCATAGTCACGAGGTCACTTCCGACTCTCTTACCGATATACTGGGCTCCCAGGGCTCTTCCCTTTACGAACTGGTCCATCTCCACGCCGTGGCCAAAGGCCTCGTGAGCTATAAGTCCTGTGACCTCAGGGCTCGTGATTATCGTGTACTCGCCTGGCTCTACAGGTGAAGCGTGAAGGCTGTCAAGTGCCTGCTTCATTCCTGCATCCACACAGCCACGAAGCTCCTTGAAAAGCTCCGGACCGCAGAGGTCCGAGACTCCAGAATACCCAAAATCAGTCTTTTTTCCATCAGATACGATTGGGATAACGGTAGCCTCTGAATAGACATAGGACTGCCTCAGATCCCTGTTCGCAGTAAGGAACATCTTTGAGATATGAGTCGACTGCGCAGTCACACGGACATCGCGGGCCTCGTCAGACATCTTCATTCCGCTGTCAGAAAGCTCCGTCATAAACGCGAGAAGTCCTTCTACATCACAGCTTTCCGGCAGCTCTACTGTTTCCTTCTCGACAAAAAGCCTGCAGGGCTCGTCCGATAAAGCTCCTGTCTTATACATCTGACTTTTCGTAAGCTTTAACAGCTCTTCCTGCTTTAACAGCTCCTGCCTTATCAGCTGATAAGAAGCCTCCGGATCCTGCGGATCAAACCGGTCCAGTGCATACTCGCTGTAATGATCCTTCACATGCACGCGGATAACTATTCCACGCTCTGTCGTAAGCGTATGTCCGCTTACTGATCTATTTGTCTGTGATACCCTTACCATCAGACCTTTTGAGTCCGTCGCAAGAGCGCTCACATAATCATAGTCTTTTCCCAAAAGTCCTATAAGCTTTTTAAGGCCCGGTGCAATGGACTTTAAGTATTGTGAAAATGGTGCTTTCATTTATTTTTCCTTTCGTAAAAAAATAGGACCACTGACCCCAAAAGGGCAAGCAGTCCTATTCTACAATACTTGATTAGAAAAATCTACTATTAGTAAGCGATTCCCTGTGCAAGCATAGCGTCAGCAACCTTCTCGAATCCAGCGATATTTGCGCCAACCTGAAGGTCTCCGTCGAAGCCATACTTCTTAGCAGCATCGATTGAGTTGTGAACGATGTTCTTCATGATGTCCTGAAGCTTTGCATCGACCTCCTCGAAGGTCCATGAAAGTCTCTCTGAGTTCTGACTCATCTCAAGAGCTGATGTAGCAACACCACCTGCGTTTGCAGCCTTAGCTGGTCCAAACATGATTCCAGCCTTCTTGTAAACTGCGATAGCTTCTGGTGTAGAAGGCATGTTAGCTCCCTCGCAGACAGCGATAGCACCGTTAGCGATGATCTTCTTGGCGCTCTCCTCGTTGATTTCATTCTGAGTAGCGCATGGAAGATAGATATCTGCCTTTGTGCCCCAAACTCCTGAGCATCCCTCATGATACTCTGATCCGTCGTTTGCGCGTGCAGGATACTCCTTGATACGTCCTCTCTCAACTTCCTTGATTTGCTTAACTACGTCAAGCTTGATTCCATTTGGAGCTACGATATATCCGTTTGAATCAGACATTGTAATAACCTTTGCGCCAAGCTGTGTAGCCTTCTGGCATGCATAGATAGCAACGTTTCCTGATCCTGAGATGACTACTGTCTTACCCTTGAAGGAATCGTTCTTTAATGTCTTTAATGCTTCCTCTGTATAGTAGCAGAGACCATATCCTGTAGCCTCAGTTCTGGCAAGTGAACCACCATAGGTAAGTCCCTTTCCTGTAAGAACTCCTGTGAACTCATTTCTGAGTCTCTTGTACTGGCCATAGAGGAATCCGATCTCACGTCCGCCTACACCGATATCACCAGCTGGAACATCTGTGTCTGCGCCGATATGCTTTGCAAGCTCAGTCATAAAGCTCTGGCAGAACTTCATAACTTCTCTGTCGCTCTTTCCCTTAGGATCGAAGTCAGAACCACCCTTGCCACCTCCGATTGGAAGACCTGTAAGTGAATTCTTGAAGATCTGCTCGAAGCCTAAGAACTTGAGGATTGAGAGGTTTACTGAAGGATGGAAACGAAGTCCGCCCTTGTATGGTCCAATAGCTGAGTTGAACTGAACTCTGTAACCACGGTTTACCTGAACCTTACCCTGATCATCTACCCAAGGTACTCTGAAAAGAATAACTCTCTCAGGCTCAACGAGACGTCCGATAACGTTCTCCTCCTCAAGCTTTGGGTTCTTCTCAACTACTGGCTCAAGTGACTCAAGAACCTCTCCTACTGCCTCGAGGAACTCCTTCTGCTCAGGGTTTCTCTGCTCAAGTCCATCATAGACCTGCTGTAAATAACTGCTTTTAAACTTCATTGGTAAGTAAAGCTCCTTTCTTTCCTTTTTTCTTTTTCTTTTTCACAACTATTGTCTATCTGGAATGGACACAAGTCCGTATCCCACAAACAAAAATATTATATCACATCCACTTTCGATGTAAAGAAAATTTTTTTAAATTTAGTTGAAAAAATAATCTGAAAAGCCCTCCTCCAGTAATTACTGGAAGAGGGCTCCACATTTATTTTTCACGGCAGCAAATATGCTGGAATGAAATACGCTTCTTCATTTATCGGCCGGATTCTATCACAGTTACTGATTACAAGTCCGGGCTCAACATTCAGGTTATATTTTGATAGAACCGAGAAATTTTTAGTAGGATTCGATGGAGTGATCCCTGCTTTTATTTCAATAGGGGTAATTGAACCTTCATCCACATACAGCAGATCAATCTCTTTTCTACCTGTATCACGGTAATAGAAAATATAGTCTTTCGGTTCTTTATTATATGCGTAAAGATTTTTCACAATTTCACTGACCACATATGTCTCAAAAAATGCACCGCACATAGCTGAATTCGAGAGCATTTCAGCATTAGGCCATTTGCAGAGATATGCACAGAGACCGGTATCCATAAAATACAGTTTCGGTGACTTTATGATTCGATTCGAAACATTTGCCATGTAAGGCTGCAGAAGAAAAATAATACCTGAAGTCTCAAGAATCGAAATCCACCTTTTGCACGTCCGGACATCAATCCCTACAGCACCGGCTACTTCATCATAATGAAGCTCCTGAGAAGTTCTTAGCGCTACAATTGAAATAAACTCTCTAAACTGCATCTCACTTGAAGCATTTATAAGCTTCCTGACATCCTTTTCCATATAAGTACTGACATATGATTTGAAATACATCTCCCTGTCAACTAATCCGGTAGCCACATCAGGCATTCCTCCCTGGAAAATCGATTCAAATATCTCTTTTCTAGATTCATACGGAATCGTCTCACTTTTCTCAAGCTTTTTCCATTCACTGATCTTCGGTGAAAAACGATACTCCTTAATCTTATTTTTTTCAAGATTAGAAAATGATGCCATATCTACTACTGCGCATCGTCCAGCTAAAGAATCAGATATACCCTGCTGTAGTTCAAATCTGTTTGATCCGGTAAGAATATACATCAGTTGGTGTGGCTCATCATTTTTCAGCCACTTCAATTTTTCATCATCGATTATCTTTTTTATTTCATCGAGCAGAGTCGGCACTTTCTGTATCTCATCAATAATTAACGGCCATCCGTAGTTTTCCAAAAATAACCGCGGGCTTTTCTCAGCAAGTAGTCTGTCATCTAAATCATCAAGCGTCACTTTTGTGTATTTTTCTCCAAAGAGATAATCGATTGTAGTCGACTTGCCTACCTGTCTTGGTCCATAAATCACGATACACGGGAATGATTTCCCTGCTTCCTCTATTGTGTTCTCTATCGTCCTGTTAAAATACATATCTATCACCTCGCCATAGTAATATCATAACATGGTTTTAAGGTGAAATCAACATCGTAGTACATTTTTTAGGGCTGTTTCATGAAGCGGATATTATCTTTAATTCCGTATATTGTTAGTCGATTGGTCGCCATACTATATATAGTTCTCTTAAAAAAGTTGAAAAT
>ONBW01000061.1 GCA_900316165.1 uncultured Lachnospiraceae bacterium
GTGAAAATCTTTATAGCCTTTGCTTTCATAGTTTGAACCCTTCCTTTTCATGTATTCTTTATTTATGACGTCATATCAGCATATATAGTAAACGACATAAGTAACGTCGTCTGCTATAAAAAAAGGCCCGTCTCTCGAATGCCACATGCTCCTGCCAGTTATATCACCCGCCATACACCGCCTCCGGATATCCGTCCCTGCCCCTCAGTTTCCCTTTGGAATATACCGTGACAGCGCATCTGCGAGGCTGTGAAGGTTCCTGGTCTGCACGATCACCTGTCCGTTCCCGCTGAATCTGTTTACCAGTCCCTCGCCTGTCGTAAAACCGAACATCCCCGATGCTATCTCGATCCTGTAATCGAGACTCGCATCCCATGCAACTACCTGTTCATTGTCTACCGTGATAGGGTTGTCATATGTCACATCAAGGGTAATCAGGCTCCCGAATGAATTGATAAGAATATCTCCACTCCCGGCTGTCTCCATCACGAACAGTCCTCCCGTCCCTCCGAAAAAAGCATGAGAGAGCTTCTGCATAACGATATTATATGTCACGGACGGAGCACAGGCGAGAAAAGCTCCGGTATTCAACCTGTACTGTCTCTCTCCTACCGTCAGCTTACTGATCTCTCCAGGTATAGCCGGAGCTATGCCAAGAACCGCGCCATCCTGGACTGCATTCGCCTGTGTGATAAACATACTCTCGCCGCCTGCTATGCTCCTTCCGATTGCACCTAGCAGACCGCCCCTCGAATTGAGCTTTCCCTGCAGATCAATACCGCTCATATAGGCCATCGAACCGCGCTCGATCATCAGCGATTCACCGCTGTTCATACGAAACTCCACAAGCGGACAGTCATTGTCTCCCAAAATCTGATAATTCATAATTCTCCTTTCTCTGCTTCTGAAAAAATGTTGCCTTAGTTGATAAAAACTTTGAGGCAACCAAAAAATGGACAATGCCAATCCCAGAAGGTACTATATCATAGACGTATAGAGTTTGCCAATCTGCCTGATGTTACATTACCATCACGAGTGTGCCCGCCGTAAGCAGGAATCATACCGATCACTGATTTTACAGTAAATGACTCATGGAGAAAAATAAATGCGAGTATCAGTGTGATCACAGTACTCATCTTATCGACAGGCACTACCTTTGATACTTCTCCTATCTGGAGTGCATGGTAATAGCAGAGCCATGAAGCCCCTGTAGCAAGTCCTGATAAGATCAGGAATACCCAGCTCTTTGTCCCTATAGCTGAGATGCCACCCTGTGCATGAGTTATAAATACCATTCCCCATGCCATAACGACGACCACGCACGTCCTGATAGCAGTCGCCAGATTTGAATCCACTCCATCAATCCCGACCTTTGCAAGTATTGAAGTAAGAGCTGCGAATACCGCTGATCCGATTGCAAAGATAAGCCACAACATATTTGCCTCCTTAGCCTTCATAGGATGCATCTCCTTCACAATAGCTTTCCTGGCTTCTCTTCCGTTTTTCTCCAGTCTTATCATAAAATTATTTCAATTATAATGTCGCGACCGACATTTGTCAATTAAAGCCTTGGCGCGTGTCGGAAACGACACTATAATATACAGTGTTAAATAAGTTTTTTCTTCATTAGAATAATTCAGGTCAGCATCTGATCCCACCTGCCGAATGATCGCAAGCTACATGTTCACTATCCTGCTCATGTAGTCCTGGCTGCGTATGATCTCGCGGTATTCACGGGGTGTGAGGCCAGTGCATTTTTTGAAAATGCGGACGAAAGCGGGCTGGTCATAGTAGCCGAAGTCGGAGGCGACATCACTGATGTTTGTCGACGGATTTTTGTCGATGAAATCTATCGCACTCTGAAAGCGGAGAATGTCGGCATATTTTTTCGGAGAAATACCCATCATGCCTTTAAATACTTTCTCGAGATAACGCGAGGTGTATCCGGTGCTGTCTGCGATAGAGTCTATCCTGATGATCCCGCGGTGATCAGAGATATCCGAAAGCACAGACCGTACTATCTGGTCAGTTCCGCTTAAGACAAGCTCACTGGCAGACAACTTTTTCTCATAGTATTCCATGAAAAAATCGCAGCGGCTGTTGAAGTCAGGCAGCTCACACATTTTTTCAATGAGGAAGCTGTCTTTAGTGCATATGGACAGGTGGAACTGTTCGTAGTTGTATTCTGAAAAAATCCCCTCCAGAAAGACAGGCTTTACTCCTGGCAGAAAACGCATTCCGAAATAGGTGTGTCCTTCCACCATCCAGGTCTCGGAACGCTCAAAGACTGTACCGGCAGCCATTGCCTGCGCACCGTCAAATGATATATCAAACACCACATCTATACAGTCATCCGGTATCGATGGAAGGAGCGCGAGCCCGAGGTTATTTATCCTGAACTCATAAAAATGCGCGATACCCATTCTGTTTACTATTCTTTTTTTATATACGTCACTGCTCAGGGCCCAGTCCGGCTGGATCGAATACATAAAAACACTTCCCATACAAAAAAAGAGCAGCGCCACTCCACAATGGAGCGACACTGCTCTTCAACTTTTCTGTTAAGAGCAATTATATCACTGCTTTACGTTTTTATGCAAGTGTCGGAACATCCCAGAGATGAAGTTTTACGCCGATACCCATTTCCAGTGCTTTTCTGTAGCAGATGCTTCCCCATGCCACATCCTCTACAGGCATCCCGCCGACCGAATAGATTATGATATCATCGTCTGACTGTCTTCCAGGAGCCTTTCCGAGAAGTATCTCGCCCATATCTGTCACATCATCCTTGCTGATCTTTCCTTCATGGATCATATCTGTGAATTTGCTTCCGATGATATTGATATTGCCGAATGTCGGGTACGGATACTCTTCAGCCCAGGCTTCATAGAGACCACTGTTATCGACTACAAGCCGGCACTTCTTAGCAAGGAAATCATCCTCGATATTCACAGCTGACGGTGCCACTATCATGGCTCCTGGCTTCACCCATTCTCCCTTGACGTAAGGGAATGTCGATACGTCGCAGCTCGATGTAGAAGCAAATGACATCACTTCAGTGTCCCGTACCATCTCCTCTACAGTGTCACAGACTATTATATTCTTAAACTGTGGGAAATGCTCCTTTACGTATTCTACAAACGCGTCTATTCCGTGCTGGCTTCTGCCCTTGATCTTCACCGTATCAAGCTCCGGGCAGGTAGCCACAAATGAAGCGAGCGCTGTACGTCCCATAACTCCCGGGCCACAGATACCGCAGACCTTCGAATCTTTCTTTGCCAGATATCTGGTGCCGACTCCCGGAATGGCTCCAGTTCTGTAGGCACTTACGAGGTTTCCGCTCATCAGGCATTTAGGAGCACCGGTATTTTTATCATTGAGCATTATCATCAGTATCGAACGAGGAAGTCCCTCAGCTTTATTCGCCATATTTGAGCCATACCATTTGCAGCCTGCCATATCGAACGGTGCTCCGATGTATGCTGGCATCGCCATAAAACGGCGGTCATCTCCGGTATCCAGCGGCATCTCCGGGAATGGAGAACTTTCCGGAAACCTGACCATGGAACCATGTGAATTGTGATTTTCACCAGCCATCATATAGTCACCTTTTGTCAGATCTTTAAGCACATCCTCCATCGCATCGATGCATCCTGACATATCCTCAACGCCCGCTTTTTTCATATCTTCCTCATCAAGGTACAGAAAGTCTACTTTACTGCTCATATAAATCTCCTTTCCAGAAAAAATCAATTCAGTTACTGTCTTGCGACTCCTGCCGGCATATTTACAGATACCGGTAACTCGTCTTTTTCGTAATTCAATGCCTCTCTGTTTACTTCATCCATATCCATCGGTGCGAACGGCTTTACCTTCATCACGAATTTGATCCAGATAGCACAGTAGGTAACGAGCACTAAGAAAAGTATTCCGCAGAGTTCATAAATCTTTATCCTGTCTGCTCCGGTGCTGATATTTGCTATCATGTAGACATTACCGATGATGCCGATGATCTGCGGTATGCCTTTCATCGTAAATTTTCTAGGTCTGTCCGGATATCTCTTTCTCAGTACGAGAACTGAGATATGAACCAGGCAGTATGTGAAGAGCCAGAAGCATGATCCTGAGAGGATCAGGAAGGTAACTGCTGATGCCGAACCAAGACCGGACACTACCATGATACCGACTGCCACTGACAGGAACAGAAGTCCTACATAGGCTGAGTTATTTTTGTTTGTCTTCGCGAATACCTTTGGTACCATTCCTGCTTCTGCCATGCCCTGCATGATCTTTGAGAGTGAAGCATATCCTGTGTTTACTGTAGAGATGCCTGCCAGGATAGTGATAACGCCCATCCAGATCTTTCCAGGAGTTCCGAGAAGTTTAATGGCAAAAGTGATATGCGGCGTACTGTCAGGATCATTTGCAAGTCCCTTGAGTGATACGTAGTTTGTCATTCCGGTTCCAAGGAAAGCCTGAACTCCGAACAGAAGTAAAAGTGCAAGGATCATCGAGAGAAGTACGTCCCTCTTAGGATTTTTCAGGTTCTTGGCCTGTGGGATGATGAACTCGACTCCGATAAACAGCCAGAAGGCTAAGGCCATGTTATCAATGATCCCTTTAACTCCGCCTATCTGTTTAAATGTAGGTGCCGACTCTTTATAGTCGATCAGGTGTGACGGATCTCCAAGCTTGAAGAAACTGATAAACCCGAGCAGAACCATCGATCCTACCAGAAGGATGACTACCAGATCCTGAACCTTTGCGAAAAGTTCGACTCCCTTCATATTTACAAAAAGGAAAGCAACGAGAAGTATCAGCGAAATGATCCTGTTATCTACATTCGGGAAAAACAGCTGCTTTATGACTGTCCCACAGAGTGTGATCTCTGCTGTAAGCGAAAGGATCTGTGTGATAACGTAAGCACTCAGGTTTCCCATCATGGAAGCCATAGGTCCCATTCCGGCGAGCAGGTACTGTCCTGTACCTCCGTCTACTTCCGGCATAAGCTGATTGAGTTCAGCGAACGAAAGTCCTATGAACGAATTCAGGATCACGACGAGGAATAGCGGGATGATAAACCATCGCCCTATCGAACCCATTCCGGTTCCAAGTGAAACCAGACAGCTCGTTGCCACTATAAGCCCTACGTTTATAGATATGGCACTGAAAAGTCCTAATTTTTTCTGCTGCATAGTCTTACCTCCTTCAGATAAAAAAATACGGAGTCCCATTTCTGGAACTCCGTTGTTCTGTCTCTTTTATTTCTGTTGACAGAGGTAAGTTTACTCTCTTGTATAATACAAGGCTTGTAATTTTCCGAACTGATCACGGCTTTTGTCAACCCGGACTAACTAAAAAGCACCGTCCGAAGACGATGCTTTGATAAAACTGTTTATTTCCAGTTATTTCTTAAGGCAGAAGTATGTGCCGTTCAGATGCATATAAGGTCTGGCCCATGAGAAATAACGGCCTGCTGAAAAATAGTAAAGTGACTTAGAATGTGAATTCTTTATCAGTGCATCCTTGCAGGCATTTACTGTCTCGCCGTTTACTGTAACACGGTTTATGGCTCCGTTTCTTACGACTGAGAACTGCCCCTTCGCTCTGATGGCGCTTGCTACAGGATTTGAATTCTTATATCCCTTAGCTCTGTTTACTATACACTCTGCTGTCATTTCCTTCGCCTGGTAGCTGGCGCTGTCGCCCGCCTCAGCCGAAACAACTCTGCACATCAGGTCGAAATCACCTCTCGTGATCTTTACCTGTGACAAATCTTTAAGCTCGCTCCATGCCAGGTCGATAAGAGCGTTCTCTTCAAACTTCTGTCTGGTAACATAACTTCTTCTGGCACTGACTACTGAACGTCTTTTCTTTAAAAGCTTCGACTTATAAGCCGATGTGAGCTTTCTGGCATTCACTGGTTTATAAGCTTTCTTAGCCTTCTTTTTCTTTTTAGTGGTTTTCTTCGGAGCTGCTTTCTTTTTAACTACGGTCTTTGCTGACTTGGTCTCTGCAGCTGTGGTTTCATTATCTGAAGCAGCTTCTGCATCTGTAGAAGCCTCTGTGGTGTTTTCTGTAGTATTATCTGTGGAAACAGTGGTCTGATCAGCAGTCTGTACTTCCTCTGACGAAGCAGCTGTTGCAACTTCTTCTGCAGCTGCCGGTATGGCTGGCACCATTGAAAAGATCATGGCTGCTGCTATGGCTGTTACAAGCTTTTTCTTCAAAATATAACCTCCGATATATGTGTCACCGTTTTACTGAAACATATTATGACATAATTTTGTAACATTTGCAAGTGAATATTAACAATTTTCAATATTTCTTAAAGAAAAACCATGTAAAAGCCAATAGCTGTGCGGCGTTCAGTATAAGTATTTTTTTAAATACACCCGTGATATTGCATTTTTCCATCTCAGCTTTTAGAATAAAAAGGTTGCTGTAAATATTTATAAATCGGTATTTTTATGGAAAAAACATCAGAAAACAGAAATGAGATAGTAAACGGAGTGATCTGGAAGCAGATTCTTATATTTTTCTTTCCTATACTTATAGGAGCTGTGTTCCAGACTTTGTATAATACAGTAGATGCAGTAGTCGTAGGCCGTTTTTCAGGCAAAACTGCGCTCGCCAGTGTCGGCGGCTCATCGGGGCAGATCGTGAACTTTATCTTCTCCTTTTTCATGGGACTCTCGACCGGAGCCACTGTCATTATCGCCCAGGCATACGGCGCCGAAGATCACAAAAAAGTCGATGAAGCGCTTCACACTGCCTACACCTTTGCAGTCACCGGCGGGATCGTCCTGGGTATTTTCGGAGCCATTTTTGCATCACCGATGCTTAGACTTCTCCAGACCCCGTCCGACCTGTTTTCACAGTCACAGACATACGTGAGGCTTCTGATGGGAGGTCTGGTCTTTACCCTTATATATAATGTAGGTTCCGCAATCCTCCGTGCCATAGGCGACTCCAGAAGGCCACTCTATATCCTGATCGCGTGCTGCGGCCTGAACATTGTTCTCGACCTGCTGTTTGTCGCTGTACTCAAAAAAGGTGTGTTCGGCGCCGGCTTTGCCACAGTGATCTCCCAGGCTTTTTCTGCTGCTCTTATCACCTGGCTCCTTATGAAAAAAACACCGGGAATGACACTTTCACTTAAGAAGCTGCATATGAACAGAGCCATTCTGGCAAAAATCCTCCGGATCGGTCTGCCAACTGCTATCAGCGGTTCGATGTTCTCCATCTCAAACATGATCCTGCAGACCGCCATAAACCACATGGGTTCGGACACCGTAGCGGCATGGACAGCATATGGAAGGATAGACGCGCTCTGGTGGATGATAGACCAGGCCTTCTGCGTATCGATAACCACTTTCGTGGGACAGAATTTCGGTGCAGGCAAACCAGACAGGATAAAAAAAGGAATAGCCGAAGTCATAGCCATGGAAACTGTACTCGCTGTGATCACAGGGCTTATCGTCGTAAATGCCGCACCTGTACTGCTGTCATTATTTACGACATCTAAGAGCGTTATAGCTATTGGTCGTCTGATCTCTCACGATATAGCACCGTTCTACTGGACCTTTATCTGCTCAGAGATACTTTCCTCAGCACTGCGGGCAGAGAACTACGTGATGGTGACCACAGTTACGAACCTGCTCGGGATCTGTCTCTTCCGTATCATCTGGGTACACTTTGTTGCATCGAGCGGTATCGTGTCTCTGCTCTACTGCTACCCGATCAGCTACGTCATCACTTCTACCCTGGTCCTTCTTTACTTCCTTTACCGCCAGCCAAAGATCTCAGAAAAAATGCGTTAAAAAAAGCAGGCCGCCGAAACGGTCTGCTTTTTTGATTAATTTAACTTAATTTAATCAGCTGATAATTATTTAGCAGCTTCTGCTTCTTTCTCAGCGGCTGCCTCTTCATCAGCTTCAAGAACTGCCTCAGCGGCTGCATCCATATGCTGATGCTCAGCGATATGAAGAACTGAAGAATCAAGCGGTGTAGTTACATCGATGTCCTTGTTCTTTGCGATGTCAAGATCTGCAACTGTAAGCTCTGTTCCGATAGGAAGCTTAGCTACATCTATCTCGATCTTATCAACGATATCCTTAGGATAAGCTTTGTACTCTACAGTGCTGATATCTCTGGTAAGGAATCCGTTTGTACGATCCTCGTTTAACAGAACGATCTCTGCAACACCCTTTACCTTCTCAGTAGCGATCAGGTGCTGGAATGTCATATCCAGGAATCTGGTATTCAGATGATCCTTGTCTGCTGACTTGATCATTGTGTCGTACTCTTTTCCGTCAACTACGAGAGTAGCCTCAGATCCTACATGATGGTTCTTCATGAACTGTGTAGCTTCGTTTGCGTCAATGACAAGTGAAAGAGACTCTGGAAGATCCTTTCCGCACATAGATGCTGTGATAAGTCCCTCACGACGAAGAGCCTTTGCTTTCTTTGACATGTCACGTGTTTTAGCATTAAGTGATGCCATTTGTATAACTCCTTTCTGCGGGCCGTTTTGACCCCAGACAGACCCGGTTTGAATCTGTCGACAAAAATTGCGCCATCAGATACTATACCACAGTTTACGTGACAAATTCAAGTGCTTAAAAAAATCTGTTCTTCTTCAACAATCTCTCCGATTTTATTTTTTTCGTGATTGTTGCACAAAAAAAGCGTTCCAATGCCCCTGTTTTATGTTACAATATACATAAAGTAAATTAACCGCCGGAAGTACCGGCGTGTCACATAAATAGAAACGGGGGTTTCACCATGACAAAAATGAGGGAACTAATGGATCACGTCAGAAAGAAAGGTTACGGCACTGTACCTTATGATAATGTAAACGGCGACTCTGTCTACATCTCACGCGGTATCAGGGCAGAGTTCATGGAAGGCGACGACGATATGCAGAAAGTCATCGATGCTATCGGACGCTTCCAGAAGGGAGACTACGGAGATGCCGCGGAGCATGGAAAGTCCCCGAGAGAAGGTCATGAGTACGGCCGTTACGAGATCACTCACCTGACTGGTGATGACTCATCTGAGGATCCTGCAGTCTGGATCCACAGAGCCGACAATTCACTGATCGTATATTTTAAGTTCGAACGCTAAGGCTGAGGGATTCTGTCTATCAGAGTTCACTGATAGACAGGGTTCCTTTTCCGTTATTTTTAGCTTTATAAAGCTCTGAATCTACCGCCTTATATACCTCATCGTATGTGACATCTCTATCCTGGTATGTCTCTCGTCTGACGATCACTACGCCTACAGACATCGAGGTCATATCAGCAAAAGGCTTATCCTTTATAGCGTCCTTATATCCATCTATCAGTTTTTGTCCTCTATTTACAGCCTCGTCGTACAGGGTGACTCCTGGACAGAACATGCAGAACTCATCTCCGCCTATCCTTCCGGCCCAGCTGTTTTTCCCATTTGCCTTCAGGACAGAGGCCAGCGCTATCAGGACATCGTCTCCGCACTGATGTCCATAGCTGTCATTCACCTGCTTGAAGTTATCCAGATCTACCATAAAGAAAGAACCGGACATATGGTCTGCAAGTGCCTCTTTGACCTTCTGCTCAAAACAGCCTCTGTTGTTGATCCCTGTAAGAGCATCTGTTATCGCAGTGTGTTCGACCATATCCAGATACTTATAGTGGTCAGTCATATCTATGATCCAGATGATCTTTCCTATCCTGATATTCTTCTCCAGAATATCCTCTTTCCTGAATTCATAAACTCTGTCACCTATGCTCATAGTGCCGTCTGACGCATTTACCCTCTTTTCAAGAAGAGGGATTTTTTCAAGCCTGTCATGGTCCTGAAAATCTCCAATAATCTCATGGCTGGTTTCATTATGATAAAGCACCCTTCCGGCAGAATCCAACACTACTACCCCGCCATTTCCCGCATTCATGGCATTTATCATGGATACAGACACAGAATCGAGGAAGGAGTATTTTACAAACGCCATTCCCATACATACACAGGCTCCGGCCACACCTATCGCCGGTATCTCATACTGGCCGGTAATTCCGGTTATTTTTATAATGAAGGGGATCCAGCAGAAGATAATAACACCGAAAAAGTAATTAAGTCTCTTCCTCTGGTAAGGGTTATTTCTGGTGCCTCCTTTGATGCCGCAGTAAACACATAACGCACATGACAGTGCACCGTAAAGCACATATATATAAAATAAAGGCCCATACTCTTCTATGTCCATCCTCAGAAAAGGCCCCGAATGGTTCATGTAAACTTTTCTATAGACCAGGTGATTATCCTGCCAGGTAAAAATGCCCCACATGACTATAGCTGTCATCGTAAACTGGACCGCGTATATCCACTTCGGTATTTTCAGATGGAGCAGCTCCTGAATGGAAAAAAGCATTCCGATAAGTACCAGCAGAAGCCCCATGTACTGCATCTTCGCGGCTGTCAGCACGCCACCGAGTGAGTAGGTCGTTATCTCACAGGTAAACCCGAATATATAAAAAATACCCGACATGATAAAGAACACTACCGCGAGCTGCGCCCGTGATACCGGAGCTGAAAGAACATACAGCAGGGTTATGAACATCACGACAAGTGCTGCCACATGAACTCCTACATATAGGTCATGTATTCCCAACATATAAAAGCCTCTCTAAAAAAACTATCCCGATTATATCACAAATCTATTGACATACGCAACCGATTGAGTTAATATGGATTTACATTTGAATGATTGTTCAAGTGTTCACTTTGTACACTGTTCTATGAAAGGCGAAAAAATGAGTGCCGAGGAAAAAGACGAATTAAAAAAAGCAGAGGCTTTTGAAGCCGAGGAAGAGGATGAGGACGATGATGATGACGATGAAATGCCGCCTAAGCAGAAATTCATACAAATCTGTATATCCACAGCGCTTCTTATCATCGCATATCTGATAGTAAGAGCAAACCCTGCGCTAAGGGAATGGCAGAAGCTTCTTATCTATCTGGTGCCATAT
>ONBW01000005.1 GCA_900316165.1 uncultured Lachnospiraceae bacterium
TCAGGATATCTGACAATATCCGGATATGATCCCGAGTTTCGGCTCTATGAATTATCCCTGCCAAATGATGAGGTGAAATACGGTTTTCTGAACTCTCTGATTCCTTCTGTTTTTGGTCAAGCGAAAATTCAGTCACATGGCCATTGAAAATTCAGTCACTCTGTTTCAAATTTAGCATCCGTTTTCAACGGATGCTGTTTTTATATTATGCGGATTTTTCAGTTGCCATCTTTGTATATTCAGCAGATTTTCCGTTTTGGCGCAGGGTCTCACGGAGTAGATATGACTCTAGACGCTGATTGCTGTTCTCTATCTCCATTGCAAGAAGCTTGTGAAGAAAATCTTCATAATCAGATGCTTGTTGCAATACGAGGAACTGAAGACTGCCACCTGACTGATTTTTAGTTTACCATATACAGCATTTAAGAAAGTACAATATTCTTCACGAATTTTGAAAGAAAATCACGAGCTGGGCTGTTTAATATATAGAGACCGGTCAGATAGTATATAATACAGCAGACAAGGAGCGACAGATATATGGAAAAGTTTACGAATGAGTTCAAAAGAGAAGTTGACGGGCTGCATTGCCCGGAAGTGAATATGAGCGAGATTATGCGGGGACACCAGCGTTACAAGAGACATGCAAAACATTACAAGATGATCAGCATGTGTCTTATAGCAATCATCTGTGCAGCAGGCAGTTCTGTGGCTATCCCAGCAGGTGTCTGGACAGCAGATCACCTGATATCGACTAAGACAGGCTGGGCAGTAAAAGGAGACGGCGGCTATGTGGTTGATTCTGATAAGAAAAGCAAAGAGATTGAAAATGGTTCAGAAAACCAGTATATACCAGAGACCTCTAATGAGGCTGACAAAGTATATTCAGATATCGCAGAGGCAGAGAAGGCAACAGGACTTGATCTGCCGGATGTATTCAAGGACAGCGGGTTGAACTGTACCAGAGTGAGGATCCTGGATTCAAATGAGGATTCATATTCGATGTTTGCAGTATATACAGAGGGAGACAGAAAAGTGAATGTGACTATAGATTACGGAGAAGGGATTACAGGTGATGCTATACTTCCCTACACTGTAAAAGAAAAAAAGTGGGTTACCACCAGGGATGGTAGCAGGATACTGATGCAGTCAGGAAGTGGGCAGAATGAGATAGACTGCGCGGCATATCGTAAGGACTATATCGTTAGTATGAATTTTGAGGACTGTACTGTCGATGAAGCAGAAACTTTAATAAAAGAAGCAGATCTGTCGGATCTGAAGAATTAGAAGCAGGGGGATGATATGTACAGTGAGGGACATTTGCAGGAGCTTTCTGACAAGGCATACAGATATGCTCTGCTAGTAGTGAAGAACAAAGAAGACGCGCTTGATGTGATGCAGGAGACTCTGTACAGATATATAGTGAAAAAACCAGAATTTGATGATAAGAGAGCGGAGGCTGCCTGGATATATAAAGTGGCCTCGAATCTGAGCAGGAACATTCTCATGAATTCCTGGTATAAAAGAAGAGCGGAGATTTCGGCTGAAGCATGGGAAAGGATTCCGGATAGAAATGATACTGAGAATACAAGGGAAGACAGTATATTTAGTGTGGTAAGAAAGCTCCCAAAGAAATACAGTGATGTCATATTTTTTTACTACTATGAAGAGTATCCGGCTGATGTGATTTGTACTATCCTGGGTATCAAAGAAGGAACATTCTACTCGCGACTGACAAGAGCAAGAAAAATGCTGAGACGTAGACTGGACGCAGAGAAAGAAGATATTGGAGAACAAATGGATTGTACTTAAAATAAAACAATATTTTTGCAAAAAATGGCAAGAAATTTTCAATACACCGAATATAAAACAGACAAATGCTGTTAAAGTTGGAGGTATACTTTGTGATGAAGACACAGGTGAGGGTATTCTCGACATCGGGGCCTGGAGAAATTAAAAAGATGATTCTATACACTGTGAATAGTAACGGATTACCATAAACACCCGGAAAGCTTTATTGTTTATTATTGACTTTATTATACAGATATTGTAGGATAAACACAGATTTTGCCAATCACATATGGCTGTACTGGGTTGTCAACAGTTATCAAAAGGAGGGTTTTATGAAATTTAAACATTTTGGAAGAGTATTAAGCATTTCTCTATCATTTCCGGTTGTTGGATATTCAATAGCGGTTACTTTGTATTACTATGACTATTATTCATACATTTTAGATAGAGCTAAACTGGCATCATTACAATATTCGTTTAGCGGCAGACTGGCATTAAGAACAGAACAGGTTATTTATGGGTGAAAGTAAAATCAAAACAGAGTGCTTGATTGTTGTTTTTTTCTTTATTCCAATATTTTTATGGAATATTGTAGCACACCATATGTCAAAGAAAGTTGTAAGAGTTGTACAACTATGTGTTATTGTGATGAGCGCGATTTTATCTTTTTGTAGTAGTCATGATTTTGAATTATTGACATTTGGCTATTCAGTTGGTATTGCGATAACTTTGGTTATTGTACCATATTCGGGACACTCAGGAAGACCTACTAGTACATTTTGTAAAAGAAGGGAAAAGATCTCATGGATTGATGACCTGATTTTTTATTTCTTTTATACAGTGACTTATATTCGGATGGTAACTCCATTATTAATTAAATATTCGTTATTTGGCTATTTCGTTTTGCAATAGTAAAAACAAAATGTTGCTGAGAATTATGGATTTAGTGACGAGTTTCAATTAAGTCGTTTCTGCAAAAATGACTGGATTACCTTTTTCAAAAATGAAGGATATTGTTCTCCGAATCTGTACAGATTCAGAGGGCGGGACTCTTTTGTTTTCATATAGCAAAGTAAAATCCTTGTAAAATTCTCTGGATATAGTAAAATATTCTCATTACATAAAAGGCAGGTAACTGATATGAAATGGGAATTTAATGTACTTTACTGGTTTCAGAGCCTCCACAACCCGGTCTTAAACCAGATTGAAAAAATAATAACAGCGTTCGGAGATGGTGGATTTTTCTGGATTGGACTTACGATAGCTATCCTTATTTTTGTAAAGGATAAGAGAGTTGGTCTGACCTGTGCTCTTTCGCTGGCTGCGGAGGCGCTGCTGGTTTTGATCCTGAAAAACACAGTCAGGCGCAGCAGGCCGATCTGGCTTGATCCATCAGTGCAGATGCTTGTAAAAATACCGAAGGATTTTTCGTTTCCGTCTGGTCATTCGGGAGCATCATTTGCAGTATCAGTCAGTATTTTTCTCTACAATAAAAAATGGGGAACAGCTGCAATCGTGCTTGCTTCGCTAATCGCTATTTCGAGACTCTATCTGTTCGTGCACTTCCCAACAGATGTGATAGTCGGAACATTGATTGGCATAACGATGGCAATTCTTATGAATTATTTCGTGAAGAAAAAATATCCGGAACCGTTGCTACTTTAATAAATCCCCAGCGTATCTTTGATTTCTGTAAGCCGCGCTTGGACAAGCTCATCACAGGTTTTGATTGCCTGGGGATGGGCTTTTTCTATGTATGCACGAAGCGCTTCGAGCGAATCAAGAGTGTATTCGGCAAGCCTGGAGTATTTAGAGGCGGACATAGAGTGTGACAGGGATTCATCACGCATATAATAGTGATAGAGAGGCTCGTTTATGAAGGTGATTGTTGGAGAAGACAACAGGTCCAGACTCTGGAGCGTCCAGAGCTTGTCCTCATAGTGGTGAAGATTTTCATCAAAAAACGGGATTTTTCCTAATGAGTCAACTCTCCAGATTTTATTCCACGGGTAGCCACCGCCACAGAGATACGGATCCTTAAGAATCATCTCGTATCGTTCTTCGGGCGATGCATTGAGTTCTTTATCCTCGAACACATATGAATAAAGCTCCTCACCCTGATGAATGAACCAGCCGTAAATACAGAGGGCAGAATTGGTAGCGTTTATTTTTTCATGGAGTTTATACAAGCAGTCAGTTGCTAAAGCATCATCTGCGTCGAGAAACATCAGGTAGCTGCCGTTTACATGACGAAGGCAGGTGTTTCTAGCGGCTGAAACACCGTGATTTTTCTGCGTGAATACATGGATATTCGGATTCGACGCAGCTGCCTGTGAAAGAATCTCAGCGGAATCGTCAGTCGAGCCATCGTCACAGATCAGCCATTCATAAGAAGAAAACCTCTGTGAGGACACAGAGGTTATAGTATTTGTCAGATATGAGCCTGCATTATATGCAGGAGTTATAATAGAAATCTCAGGCATGGAAATCCTTTCGATCATTCAGTACAGATGCTGTTTACTTTTTAGCACCAGTACCGCTCAGGACGAAATCATCTGTCCAGTCACGATCACGAGCGGCTTTCAGAGATTCTAAGGATTTTTTAAAACTGTTAAAGCGTTTTTCAAATCTGTATGCCATACTGCTCGATATCCTCCCTGAGGTTTTGGCTGAGTGGCCTGTCCAGGTCCACAAGGTCTGTAGAAAAAAGAGAAGGAATGTCATAAATGGCATCTCTCAATCCGTCGATGTCCTTAACTCCACTGACAGCGATATCGAAATCACTGTGTTGCGTAGCAGTCCCCTTGGCTCTGGAACCAAAAAGGACTGCACGTTTCACATCGTATTGCTTTATCAGAGCTTTTACAGCATCAAAATATTCATCCGAAGTCATAATTATTTGTTAAGTACGACCTTACAGAACTTCTTCTTTCCCTTGCGGAGGACGAAATCCTTTGAAAAATCATCGCTGCTGTAGGTAGTGTGGATGTCGGTGATTTTGTCACCGTTTACAGTTACGCCACCCTGCTCTACTGCTCTGCGGGCCTCGTTTCTGGAGCCGGCAAGCTTTGCAGCGACAAGGACACCGACTATATCGATGCTGCCGTCACGGAAATCAGCGTCAGTGATTTCAGCCTCAGGCATATTCTCAGCGGAGCCGGTTGTAAATACAGAGATTGCAGCTGCTTCAGCCTTCTTTGCCTCATCCTCACCATGAACCATGGAAGTAAGCTCGTGAGCCAAAATCTTCTTAGCCTCGTTGAGCTGCTCACCCTGCCACTTATCCATCTCGTCGATCTGCTCGAGAGGAAGGAAAGTCATTTTTCTAAGGAAGCCACATACATCCTGGTCATCCACATTCCTCCAGTACTGGTAAAAATCATATGGACTGGTCTTATCCGGATCAAGCCATACAGCGCCGCCGGCGGTCTTTCCCATCTTTGTGCCGTCGTGCTTTAACAGGAGGGCAATCGTCATAGCGTAAGCGTCCTTGCCGAGCTTCTTTCTGATAAGCTCAGTTCCGCCGAGCATATTTGACCACTGGTCATCGCCGCCGAACTCCATGTTGCAGCCGTAATCCTCGTACAGACGAAGGAAATCGTAGCTCTGCATCAGCATGTATGAGAATTCAAGAAATGAAAGGCCCTTCTCAAGTCTGTTCACATAGCATCTGGCACGGAGCATATCATTAACAGAAAAGCATGTTCCGATGTCACGCATGAAGTCAAGGAAGTTCAGGTCCCTGAGCCAGTCAGCGTTGTTTACGATTCTGGCCTTTCCCTCACCGAATTCGATGAAGCGGCTCATCTGCTTCTTGAAGCACTCGACGTTGTGGTCGATGGTCTCAACAGTCATCATTTTTCTCATATCGGTACGGCCTGACGGATCACCGATCATGGCTGTGCCGCCGCCCATCAGTGCGATAGGCTTGTTTCCGCCCTGCTGGAGACGCTTCATCAGGATCATAGCCATGAAGTGGCCTACGTGAAGTGAATCGGCGGTCGGATCGAATCCTATATAAAAAGTAGCTTTTCCGTTATTGATAAGCTCTCTGATCTCTTTTTCATCTGTCACCTGCGCGATAAGTCCGCGGGCAACAAGCTCGTCATATAATGTCATAATTCCTCCAATAAATATTATTTAAAACTGCATCAAAGCAAGTCAATATATCCGTTTATTATCATAAAAAGTTCGGCACACATGCCAACATTATATCATAAAAAAATAGAACAGGAAAGCCCCTGTTATTCGAGAAATACTAATTGAAATCCATGCTTTATATATTTATTTTATGAGAATTATCTGTTGTAAAAATAAACGCGACTGCCCTTTTATTTAAGGGTAGTTGTACAAATCCTTGAGAATGTCGGGTGTGCACCGCGCAAAGTACACCAGAAATATTGACATCGCGTGAAAAAATTTTTATACTACGTTTAACTCAATTGAAAAAGTATGTGTGAGGGAGTAGTTCGCATCAACCCGATGTGATCTGTCAACAATCCCGGAGAGCATAGTTATCCACAGACAGTGTTGATAACTGGTGCATCACCTGGCAGATATTAAAGAATGAGACTCGTGCATAAAGGCTGTAAGTATTGACTTTACAGGCTTTATGCAGGAGTCTTATTTTTTTAATGCCTTTTCAGACAACGAAAAGTTTCTGTGGATAACTGTTGAAACGGAGCGGATTTCACAAAAGAAATCCCGTTCTGTTCACATCAGAATTGTGGATAAAGTGGATAACTCTGTGGAAGGCCACAGAAATCGGTATGTTTAAAGTTGATACTTTGTGATTATTCTGTGAAGTGCAGCTGGAGGTTCAAATGAATGTAGTGGAGATATTTCTGCTGGGTGTCGGTCTGTCGATGGACGCGCTGGCAGTCGCGGTCTGTAAGGGCCTTGCGATGAGAAAAGTAAACAAAAAGCAATGCCTTGCGATAGCTTTTGCTTTCGGCGGCTTTCAGTGCCTGATGCCGATAATTGGCTGGGCATTGGGAAGCACCTTTGCTAAGTATATAAAGAGCGTGGACCACTGGATCGCATTTTTCCTGCTTTTATATATAGGTGGAAAAATGGCTATCGAGGCAGTCAGGGAGTGGAACAACACACAGACTGTGGATAACTATGATCCGCCGCTCGATATAAAGGAACTGCTGATGATGGCAGTCGCTACGAGTATTGACGCTCTGGCGGTAGGGGTTACTTTTTCATTTATACCCCGCTTCAATATTCTCGGAGCTTCATCGCTGATTGGAGTTACGACCTTCGTCATCTCGTACGGCGGCGTATATCTGGGCAATATCTTCGGCTCGAAGTTCGAGAAAAAGGCCGAGCTGGTCGGTGGACTGATACTTATCGCGATTGGAACAAGGATTCTTATAACACATCTGATGGGACTGGAATAGGAGGAATATTTTTATGAAAAAATTAATTGGAACACTGGCTTTTCTTGTGGCAGGGCTGATAATAGATTCACAGGTTGGCTCAAAATGGTCTGTTTTTACAATTATAATGCTGGTAATCGGATTTGTACTGCTGATAAAAGGAGCCGATTTCTTTGTAGATGGCAGCTCATCAGTCGCCAGACAGTTTAAGATACCGGGGCTTATAATCGGTATGACAATTGTAGCGATGGGCACTTCTCTTCCGGAGCTTTCTGTTTCGGTGACTTCATCTATAGCAGGCCACAATCAGCTCGCTGTAAGTAATGTAGTTGGTTCAAATATTTTTAACCTGATGGTAGTGCTTGGAGCATCTGCACTTTTTTCAGTGCTCGCAGTACAGGACGCAGTTATAAAAATAGATCTTCCTTTTTCAATAATAGCAGCTGCTGTTCTGGCAGTTATGTCGTTTACGATAGGAAAAGTAAACAGAGTCTGCGGCATTATCCTCCTTGCGATGTTTGCTTTCTTTATCGGTATGATGTTAAAGAGAGCTATGACGGCGCGAAAAACTGCGGCTGAAGAGGCAGAGGAAAAAGAAGTGGACGAGGATATCAGAATCTTCCCGATCTGGCAGTCTCTTGTCTATATAGCCGGCGGTATTGCCTGTATCAAGTTCGGAGGAGATTTTGTAGTAAATTCTTCTGTTACTATCGCAAGATCGTTAGGCGTCACGGAGACGCTTATCGGACTTACTATCGTAGCCTGCGGAACCTCACTTCCAGAGCTTGCGACTTCAATTGTGGCAGCCAGGAAAAATGAGCTGGATATGGCTGTTGGAAATGTAGTTGGTTCAAATATCTTTAATATTCTGGCAATACTCGGTGTAGCTGCAGTTATCACGCCAGTCGCTATCACTTTTGAAAATACGATAGATACCCTTGTTCTTATCGCTTTCTCTATTATTGTCTGGCTGTTCTGCTTTAAGAGTAAAGCAGTAAAAAAACCAGCCGGAATTGCTATGATCGCTATGTATGCAGTTTATCTGGTATATATTTGTGTCAGGTAATTATTAATAGTTTTATAGAGAAAAAATACCGTGGCATTTGGCCGCGGTATTTTTATGTTATGTCAGAAATTATTGAGTATCATTTTTATCTTTTTCTGTGTGCAGGAGCATCTGAACTTCACCGAGTGCCAGATACTGACCTTTTTCACTCAGCTGCTTGTACATACTCAGCATTTTGTTTTCAGTTATTGAAAATTTTGTTGATTCAATGAATCTGTTATCTGAATGTCCGTACAGATAGTCAGTCGTCGTTTTGAAAAAATCACAGATTTTTAGTAGAATGTTAGGCTCTGGAAAATGCCTTCTGTTCAGGTAGCCGCTCAATGTAGATGGAGCTACATTAATCATTTTTGCAAATTCACGGTTTTTAATATTTTTTTCTTTTAAAAGTTCTGCAAGTCTCTTTGAAAATATCATTAAAACTGGATCTGGATCTTTCGAAGATGGATTCATTTTCGCCCCTTTCAAATCCGACAACAGTTACAAAAAAAGAATACAGGAATTTAGTGAAAATTTGCTGGATATACGAGAAAGTCGTAGTTTTTACGCGCAAAATACGAGAATGTCATATAAAATAAATTAAAATAATTCTAATTAAAAATAATTTCAAAGAATATTGATTATTAAAAGGTACATTGAAAACCGTGTTATTTTGTTGTGGAAAAAGGGTTGGCATTTGATGTATAATAGTATCAATAGTGGCGGGTTTTTTCAAAGGAGGTATTTAAATGGGCTTTTTTGATTCATTAAATGAGGCTGGAAAAGGATTCGGAGAAGCAGCAAAGGATGCTACACGTACTGCAAAACTGAATATCAAGCTTAAGAGCTTGGACGATAAGCTTTCAAAAGAATTCGAGAATCTTGGAAGAAAGTATTACGAAAGTCATAAGGACGATGATTCTGCTGAGAGCAGAAGAATTCAGGAGATTTACACTGAGATCTCAGATACAAAGGATGAGTTAGCTGATATCCGAGGAGAAGTTGTCTGCCCGAAGTGCGGCGAGTATGTGCCAAAGAACGCCAAGTTCTGCCCGAACTGCGGAAATGACATGAATATCTTTGAGGAGTCTGAAACAGTTGACGTTGAGGCCTTTGAGGAAGAGGATGCTGATGATACTGAGACAGTAAATCCTGCTGAGGACGATAAGACTGACAACAAGACAGAATAAAACAAAAGCACATAGTATTATTAAAAAATAAACGCTGGTATTTAACGGCAGAGAGAGTTTGAAAACGATACATTATTTTTTAAGGAGTTTTAGTTTTGAAGAACAAGGGACCATATTACATTACTACAGCAATTGCATACACTTCAGGGAAGCCGCATATCGGAAATACCTACGAGATCATCCTCGCAGACGCGATAGCCAGGTTCAAGAGAAAAGAGGGCTATGACGTTTATTTTCAGACTGGATCTGATGAGCACGGCCAGAAGATTGAGACCCGTGCCATAGAGGATGGCTGCTCTCCAAAGGAGTTTGTCGATAAGACAGCCGCAGAGATCAAGAGACTCTGGGATATGTGCAATACCTCATATGACAGATTCATAAGGACTACAGATGAGGATCATGTAAAGTGCGTCCAGAAGATCTTCAAGAAGCTCTATGATCAGGGCGATATCTACAAGGGCTCATACGACGGTATGTACTGTACGGAGTGTGAGGCATTTTACACGAAATCTCAGCTTACTGAGGATGGAAAGTGTCCGGTCTGCGGCAGCGATGTGCACCAGATGTCCGAGGAGGCATATTTTTTCAAGATGAGTAAATATGCTCCACAGCTTATCGACTATATAAATGAGCATCCTGAGTTCATTCAGCCGGTTTCGAGAAAGAACGAGATGATGAACAACTTCCTTCTTCCGGGGCTTCAGGATCTCTGTGTATCGAGAAGCTCATTCAAGTGGGGAATTCCGGTGGATTTTGATCCAGGACACGTAGTTTATGTATGGCTTGATGCCCTTTCCAACTATATAACTGGCTTAGGCTATGATCCGGATGGCGAGTGCGGCCCATTATATAGGAAGTACTGGCCGGCAGACCTTCATCTGATCGGAAAGGATATCGTGAGATTCCACACGATCTACTGGCCTATTTTCCTTATGGCTCTTGGTGTACCTCTTCCGAAGCAGGTATTTGGCCATCCATGGCTCTTACAGGGCGGCGAGAAGATGTCAAAGAGCAAGGGCAATGTCATCTACGCCGATGATATGATCGACCTTTTCGGAGTTGACGCAGTCCGCTATTTCTGTATCCACGAGATGCCGTATGAAAACGACGGCGTCATCACCTGGGAGCTGATGGTAGAGAGATACAACTCAGACCTCGCAAACACTCTCGGAAATCTTGTCCAGAGAACGCTCTCGATGTCGAATAAGTACTTCGGCGGAATCGTAGCAGATAAGGGTGCTGCCGAGCCGGTGGATGACGACCTGAAGTCAGTAATGACACAGGTCCGCGATATCTGTATTTCAAAAATGGATACGCTCCATGCCGCAGACTCACTGACAGAGATATTCAAGCTGTTCAAGAGACTGAACAAATACATAGATGAGACTGAGCCCTGGGTTCTCGCAAAGGACGAGGCAAAGTCGGATAGACTGTCAACGGTACTCTATAATCTTGCAGATGGAATCATTACAGGAGCTTCACTGCTTTACCCATTCCTGCCTGATACAGCTGAGAGCATAGCAAGGCAGTTTAACACCAAGCTCCGTGATTTCGATGATCTCGACAAGACCGGACTCTATCCTTCAGGCACGAAGGTTGTAGAGAAGCCTGAGATGCTTTTTGCCAGAAAAGACGTAAATGAGGTCTTAAAGCAGACTGAAGAGATCACAAAGAAGCAGAAGGAAGAATTCAAGAAACAGCAGGCTATAGCTCACGAGAATTTACGAAAGGCCGGAAAGCTTACCGCCGCGAATATGCAGGGTGATAAGAAGACTGGTGAGGTTTCATCTGATGACGAGGATGAGGCTGTAATAGATGTGGAGAAGAAGCCACAGATTACCTATGATGACTTCTCAAAGCTCCAGTTCCGCGTTGGAAAGGTACTAAAGTGCGAGGAGGTTCCGAAGTCGAAGAAACTTCTCTGCTCACAGGTACAGGTCGGAAGCGATGTCCTTCAGATAGTTTCCGGAATCAAGAAATACTATTCCGCTGAGGAAATGGTCGGAAAGAAGGTCATGGTACTTACGAATCTTGCACCTGCAAAGCTTGCAGGTGTTGAGTCACAGGGAATGCTCCTCTGCGCCGAGGACGCAGATGGAAAGCTTGCTCTGATAGCACCGGAAAAGGATATGCCTGCTGGAGCAGAGATTTCATGATATTCGAAAGTCATGCTCATTTCGAGGATAGCGCCTTTGATGAGGATAGAGAGCAGCTGCTTCAGAAAATCCACTCAGGACTTATAGAGACAATCGTCGATGTAGGCTCTACGCTTGAGAGCAGCAGACAGGCCTTAGAACTGGCCAAAACTCATGACTATATATATGCGGCGGTCGGAATCCATCCTGAGGAGATAAAGGATTTTGGCATTCCTGGCCAGATGATTTCAGAAGAAGTAGATGGCAGGCCGTGCAGGAATTTTTATCCGAAACAGATGCCACCTGATGAGATCAACTGGCAGGATAATCCTGTGATGCTTGAGATAAAAGAGCTTGCACAAAATGACCGCTGCGTTTCTATCGGAGAGATAGGCCTCGATTACTACTGGGTAAAGGATGAAAAGGCCAGAGCCTGGCAGAAGTATTTTTTCAAGGCGCAGCTTGAGATGGCAGCAGAGATGGACCTTCCTGTGATAGTGCATTCGAGAGAGGCGGCAGCGGATACTTTTTCAATAATGAAGGAGGCCACCGCAAACGGCGTCAAAGCCGTAATTCACAGTTATTCGTACTCACCTGAGCAGGCGAGAGACTATATAGACATGGGCTGTTATATCGGAGTCGGCGGTGTGGTCACCTTCAAGAATGCGAAAAAGCTTATCGATGTGGTCAGAGAAGCACCATTAGAGAGAATCCTTGTCGAGACCGACTGCCCATACATGGCGCCGGAGCCATTCCGCGGCATGAGAAACGATTCCGGACTTCTGCCGTATATCATAAAGCGGATAGCACAGATAAAGGAACTGACTGAATACAGAGTCATGGAAACGACAAGAGAGAACGGATACGATTTTTACAGGATTAAAAGACCACATAAGGGGAACTGATGCCGGAGTTAGACAGCTATGAAAAAACAATGGAAGTCTTAAACAAATACGACTTCCACTTCAAGAAAAAATACGGACAGAACTTTCTGATAAATCCTCATATACTTGAGGATATAGTAGAAGGCGCGGAGGTGACAGAGTACGATACTGTTATAGAGATTGGCCCTGGAATCGGCGCGCTGACGCAGCATCTCGCTGAGGCAGCAGGCAGAGTCATCTGCATAGAGCTTGATGACAGGCTCGTACCGATACTTCATGACACGCTTTCTGGCTACGATAATGTTACAATAATAAATGACGATGTACTCGAAGTGGATTTTGAGAAGTTATTTGAACAGGAAAAAATAACCGGACCCGTGAAGTTTGTCGCAAATCTGCCGTATTATATCACAACGCCTATTATTCTAGGGCTCCTGCAGAAGGATATACCTTTTGATTCTATTACTGTAATGGTACAGAGAGAAGTTGCAGAGAGGATGCAGGCGAAACCTGGGACACCGGAGTATGGTGCACTTACCCTGGCGGTTGAGTTCTATACGGAGCCAGAGATACTTTTTACAGTAAAGCCAGAGAATTTTATTCCGAGGCCGAAGGTCGAGTCGGCTGTTATTACGCTTCACAGAAAAGAGCTGACAGACGAAGAAAAAGCGATCCAGGGACCGCTCTTTAAAACAGTAAGAGCTGCGTTTAATCAGCGTCGGAAGACACTGGTCAACGCTATTTATAATGCAGGTATTTCAGACCTGTCGAAACAGGAGATGGAAAACGCGATGTGGAATTCATGCATCACGACAACGTGGCGGGCAGAGGTATTAAGCCTCAAGGATTATATCAGGCTCGCAGAGGTGCTGAAAGTAAAATAAGTGGATATCTCATCATACAGAACAGAAATAGCCTCACTTATCCGTACGATAAATAAGGAGAAGGAGACTCATAGCGAAAAAACTATTCCTTTGTGCAACAAGCTCGAAGAGTATGGTGCTGCCCAGGGAGATGACGCGCTGATAGGATACGCCTGCTTTGTCAGGGGTGAATTCTATTATCATAAGAATGATATTCTTGGCTTTTACCGCGAAATGCTCAAGTGTATGGAGCCGCTGGAGAGAATCGGCGAGTGGGGATACTTAGCGATGGCCGATAATATGCTTGGTATCATGTCGCTAAACCGTGGAAATGCACCATTTGCACTCGACTACTATTACAAGGCAGACACTATCTGTAAGGAGTACAGCCTTCCAGATATCGAATGGGTCATTCAGATGAACATGGGCGCCCTGTTTCTGTCGGTAGGCAGTCCTGAGGAGGCTATAAGACGTTATAACGCCGCTTATGAATATATCCTTGCGCATAAGGATGATATGGCTGAATTCAAGCAGTCTCTGATGGCGGCAGCGGTAGGCCTTGGCAGAGGCTATATGCAGAACGGTGACCTGGAAATGGCTTCGAGATACGAAGCTATTATTGAACTGCAGTGTACGCCGTTTATTTCAAAGAGCGAGAAGATAAACGTCTACAGTTTCCTTGCCAGATTTTACAACGAGAAAAAAGATAAAGAGAATAAAGATAAGGCTATTAAAAAGGTAATAGGGGCTTTTTCATCAGACATTCCAATAATGGATTTTTTCGATGATCTGTATGATTTTTTAAGCCTGCTGTTAGAGACCGAGGATTATGCTACTTTTTCAAGCCTTGTCGCCCCTATAAACGGCATGGTTAAAAAGACCTCTATCAAAAACATGCAGCAGAAACTTCTTGATCTTTTACTGCAGTTCTACAATGCCATAGGGGACAAAAAAAGCTATATAGAGTCAGCGGTCAGGTACTATGAGAACGAGAGCTCGATGGCACATGAGAACGACCTGATGATAAAGAGTATGATAAAGCTCAGACAGAGCTTTTATAATCTCTCAAAGGAAAACAGCGAGATAGCTGCAAAGACCCGCTCTCTCGAGAAAAAGAGTGAGACAGATCCTCTTACAGCGATGTATAACAGATTCAGGCTGAACAAATACGCGGAGATAGCTTTTAAGAAGGCAATCGATAACCAAACGGGCCTGGCAGTTGAGATTTTGGACATTGATTTTTTCAAGGAATACAATGATAACTACGGACATCAGGCCGGTGACAGAGTCATAAAATACATAGCTGACTCTATTAAGAAGCTTCAGAAGGATAATAATATTTTTGCAGCCAGGTATGGCGGCGATGAATTTGTGATGATCTATGAAGGCTACACCAGAGAAGAAGTCTTTGGCCTTGCCAAACAGCTGAAGCAGATCATTAATTCGGGACATGTAGAGCACAAATACTCACGGACAAATACAAAGTATGTGACGATATCCCAGGGAGTTTTCTGGGGTATACCGGAAGAAGGCGGAAGCGTCTGGCACTATCTGCACGAGGCGGACGGACTACTCTACAAAGTTAAAATAAGGTCCAGAAACAGCATAATGGTTGGACATCTCCCTATCTATACATCTGGTATGGAGGAACCGACAGAGGGTGTCCTGGTTACCGAAACTGAAGATGGCGACTAAGGTATACTACACATATATAGTAAGATGTGCTGACAATAGTCTTTATACAGGTTATACGACAAACCTTAAAAGGCGGCTGAAGCAGCACAATGAGGGAAAAGCCGGTGCGAAATATACGAGATCGAGGAGACCGGTGGAGCTCGTATATTTTGAAAAATATGATAACAGGCATGATGCTATGTCAAGGGAAGTGTTGATAAAGCAGCTTGATCATAAGCAGAAAACTGCACTTATCGCCGGCTGGAAGCAGGAGGAGTCATAATATGGATAAGAAAATTGTACAGAAATCGACTCTTGATATTAAAATAAAAATAATTATTTTAGTGGTTGTTTTTGCTTTGATAGTTGCCGGGTTGATTGCGGTAAAAGGATTTGCCTCAAAGACCAATAGAGATATTGTCGTCAGACAGGAAAACATGATCATGAGCAGAGGTGAGGCGAAAAAAGGACAGCTGGCGGTCAGATGTATAGCCAAGAATGTCGAAGCCAATAAGCTGTTTGGCAGATCGGTTCAGTACAGTATAACTATTTATAACAATACTGAACGTAGTATCAGAGACTGGAACATATCGACAATCATCACAAATGGTGGACAGGTCGATAATGTAATAAATGCGGATTATCATGTGACCACCAGTAAAGTAATTATCACTCCTACTGATAATAATAAGATTATCCGTGATAACGATACTCTGACTTTTGGAATCACACTCAGCAATAAAAAGAACCAGCAGGACCCTTCATTTGGTATTACTGTAATAGATGGTAAACAGAGTGTAAATCCTTCGGAAATGATGGCTTATTGGCTGCTTATATTCGCCCTGTTTGCGTGGTCAATCATTGCAGCAAGCTATTTTGCAAGTCTGCTCTCACGCAGAAAACTCATCAAACAAAAGGAATTGGACGACAAGGTTCTTTTCCAGACGATCTACACCTTCACCAGTTTCATAGATGCGAAGGACCCGTATACCAGAGGACATTCAGTGCGGGTTGCTTTCTATGCCAGAGAACTGGCAAAGGAAATGGGGCTTCCTGAAAACGATGTAAAGAACATCTATTATTCAGGACTTATGCACGATGCTGGAAAGATTTCGGTGCCTGACGCGGTTCTTAACAAGCCTGGAAAATTAAACGACGGCGAATTTCAGCTGATAAAGAGCCATACCACGAACGGAGCCAGGATGCTTCGCAATTACACAGCTATCGAAGGACTCAAGGAAGTGGCACTCTATCACCATGAGAAGTACAATGGAAAAGGCTATCCGACAGGAACAGCCGGCAAGGAGATACCGCTCTACGCGAGAGTTGTCTGCGTGGCAGATTCCTATGATGCTATGTCGAGTAATCGTGTGTACAGGAATAAGCTTACCAAAGAACAGATAATAGCCGAGCTGGAGAGATGCTCAGGAACCCAGTTTGACCCCGAGATTGTTCCGTATATGGTAGATATGATAAAGACCGGAAAGGCTGATAAACTCAGAGACGAAGCAGATAACGTTGTACTTTAAGGAGAAGTCATGAGCATTTTTGATAAAATGAGAGAGAAAGCGCAGATGCGCGAAGAAGAGCTTGAGAGAGCCAGAGAGGAAAAACAGAAAGCTCAGGAGGAAAAGCAGGCGCAGAGAGAACGTGCGGCTGCCATGAAACAAGCCTTAAAGGACTCTGACAGACAGAAAAGGGCAGACGAGCGCTTTATGAGAGCTGCCATAGAGCAGGGCAGAAGAGCCGCTGCGATAAGAGAGGTCCCTATAGGCTGTGTTATAGTAAGAAACGGCCGTATCATAGCCGCTGCCTATAATAGACGAAATAACGATAAAAATGTCCTTTCACATGCAGAACTTCTTGCTATAAGGGAAGCATGCAGGAAAACAGGCGACTGGAGACTTGAGGACTGTACCCTCTATGTGACACTAGAACCATGTCCTATGTGCGCCGGAGCAATAGTACAGGCCAGGATACCAAGAGTTGTGATAGGAACTCAGAACGCCAAGGCAGGTTGTGCCGGATCAGTAATGAACCTTTTAAAGCAGCCAGGCTTCAATCACCAGTGTGATATCACCTACGATGTGCTTCATGACGACTGTGCAGCTATGATAACAGGATTCTTCAGACAGCTACGTGAAGAGAAAAAGATGGCAGAGGAGGATGTCGGCAAGCCTCCGATAAAGATGGATTGATGAACGATCGAATAGAGACTGAGCACCTGATAATTAAGATTTTAAGGCCAAAAGATGCAGTGCTGGTATCGGCCTTTTACAGCAGGAATTTCGATGATTTCGCTAAGTTTGAGCCGCTTACCAGAAGACAGTCACTCTCCACGAGATATCAGAGAAAGGTGCTTGAGCTCGAAGACAGATACAGGGAAGAGAGAAAAAGAATCAGATACTACCTTTTTGAGAAGTATAATCCGTTCAAAACTATAGGTACAGTAAGCTTTCGTGAATTAGACCAGGGCCAGACTACTACCGTAGGCTATAAGGTGGATCAGGAATTCAGGAGAAAAGGCTACGCCAGGGAAACACTTGAGACACTGATACCTGAGATTGAAGAAGAATACCGGATCAAGTACATAAGAGCTGAGGTACTTACTACAAATGTGCCATCCCAGAATCTGCTGACAGGGCTGGGCTTTAGGAGAACAGCGATGCTTCCTGGTGGAGCCCATCTGAATGGAATGGATCTGGATGAATATTTATATATCAGAGAAGATTAAAAAGTGCATTTCTAAAGTGCACTTTTTATTTTTGCAATAAAAAACCGAGCTTCTGCTGTCGAACTCCTGAAATGATACGTTACCTGAACAGTTAGCTCAACCCAGGCACCCCTAAGGCACATGAGAAATCCTGCTTAGTGCTGCTTCATTCCTGACCTGACACGGTTCACAGGCACCCATTGCTCAGGACCCAGGTATCAACGCCACTTATTCAGGGCAGCTGTCACTTCAAAAAAGCCCTCGAACAGAAATCACCCCGGCATATAGCGGATATTCCGGTACAGGGGACCGCTGGACCCCCGGCTGCTCGGCAACGTTTATTTTACATTTTTATATGAAGTATGTCAACAAGTACCTTTTTTCCGCTGTGTTTTTATGCTAAAATAAAAAAGACTGTTTAGATATGTCAGGAGGCATTCTATGGGACTTAACGATACGCCGACTGGAGAGAGGCTTCAGATCGGAATTTTTGGAAGAAGAAATGCAGGAAAGTCATCGCTTCTTAATCTTCTCACAGGTCAGCCGATGGCAGTTGTATCCGATGTAAAGGGCACCACTACTGACCCTGTAAGCAAATCGATGGAGCTGCTGCCTATCGGCCCGGTTACTTTTATAGATACACCGGGAATGGATGACTATGGTGAGCTGGGCAAGAAGCGGGTTGACCAGACTAAAAAGGTATTAAGACGCACAGATATAGCTATTCTGGTTGTTGGGGCAGACAGCTATGAATTCAAGGCAGAAAAAGATTTTTTATCAGAGCTTAAAAAGAGGACTGTCCCTTACCTGATAGTTGCGAACAAGGCAGATCTGCTCGGTGACGCGAATAAAAATCAGGTAAAGCAGGACTTAGCAGATGCTCTCGGCGAGAAGCCGGAGAAGATCCTGCTTTTAAGCACTGTAGAGAATCCCAAGGTTAACGGTAATTTTTTAAGGATTCAGATAGCGAAGCTTGCCGACGAGCACAAGGATGACAGAAAGCTGATAAAGGATCTGATAAAGCCGGGAGACATGGTAGTTCTTGTAATTCCGGTGGATTTTGCCGCGCCTAAGGGAAGACTTATCCTTCCTCAGCAACAGGTCATAAGAGACGTACTTGATGCGAAGGGGAAGGTTGCGATAGCTCAGGTGACTGAGCTTGAAAGTCTCCTTTACGGCTTTAAGAATCCTCCGAAGATTGTTATCACTGATTCGCAGGCTTTTAAGGAAGTGGCTGAGATAGTTCCGGAGAGCGTACCTTTGACATCGTTCTCGATACTTATGAGCAGGTACAAGGGAGACCTGCCGCTTCAGACAAGGGGCGCCAAGGCGATCACAAATCTTAAAGGTGGAGAAAAGATACTTATCTGTGAGGGCTGTACGCATCACAGACAGTGTGGAGATATCGGTACTCAGAAGCTCCCGAAGTGGATCAGGGAAAAGACCGGAAAGGATTTTGATTTTGAATTTACAAGTGGCGGAGATTTTCCAGATGATCTGTCACCGTATTCACTTATCATACACTGCGGTGGATGCATGCTGCCAGTAAGGGAGATAAGGCACAGGTTGGATTCGGCAGCAGCTGCAGGCGTACCGATAACGAATTATGGAGTAATGATAGCCTACTTGAATGGCATACTTGGAAGAGTCTTAACGCCGTTCCCATCTGAAGAAGTGACGAGAGGTTGAAATGAACGCACAGGACAGAACAGAAGATGCTTTAAGGGCAATGCACATACTGATAGCAAATGCTGAGTTTGAGCCGGGCAGCAATACAAAGATCATTATAGATAAGGACGAGGCGCAGTCTCTTCTTAAAGAGCTTGGCGACTGTCTCTATCAGATGCTCGACGAAAGCGAGCTTACGAAATCGAGCAGGCAGCAGGCTGAAAGGACCCAGCAGAAACAGGCAGACCTTACCGAAGAGAGAGCGAAGAAGAAGGCAGAGGATATCTATGCCGGATCTCTTATGTATTCTGACCGCGCCTTAAATCTTATTAGTGATATAATTGCTGATGCTGAGAACCGTATTGAGAAGATTCACTCAGATATGATGGAGCAGATTTCTTCTGAAAAGAAAAAAATAAAAACAAACCAGTACGAGCTCAAAGGCCAGCTTTCAGACTTAAAGGATACTAAGAAATACTTAAGGCTTATTGAAGAAGAAAACAAGCGCCTTGAGGAGGAAGAGAAGTCCGGTGAGTTTACGGAGGAGGCTGATCAGCCTTCTTATGCCGACGTAAAACCGGAAATTCATGTGAATCCGGCATTTTTCCAGGGAGGAGAGATTCCGTCAGGTACAGTTGCTGATGGAGAAGATGGCGATGATCTTTCTGATAAGATTGAAAGCCAGATAAATCTCGACGACTTAGACCGTGAATATTTCAAATGGAAAGACGGAGAAGATACAGAAGAAGCACCTAAGAAAAAAGGACTTTTCGGAGTCTTTAAAAAGTGATACAATGCACTGAATAACTGTTGAAAAAAGAATGGAGGCACTAATGAAATTATACGACACCGGTGTGTACATAGCTGACGGTACACAGATAATAGCCGATGATCACGAAGCAGCAGCAAAGCTCGCTTCACTTGGTAAAAAAGCTGATAAAGCAGGCGCTGCACAGGGGACTATGGCATACGGTATTTTGAAAAGCCATAATACCTCTGGCGATATGCACGAGCTTCGAATAAAGTTCGATAAGCTGACAAGCCACGATATCACCTATGTAGGTATCATTCAGACAGCACGTGCGTCAGGACTTGAGAAGTTCCCGATTCCTTACGTGCTTACAAACTGTCACAACAGTCTCTGCGCTGTAGGTGGAACTATCAACGAGGATGACCACATGTTCGGACTGTCATGCGCGAAGAGATACGGCGGCATGTATGTACCACCTCATCAGGCAGTAATCCACCAGTTTGCCCGTGAGATGCTTGCCTGCACCGGCAAAATGATCCTCGGTTCAGATTCACATACCAGATACGGTGCTTTGGGAACCATGGCTATGGGCGAGGGCGGACCGGAACTCGTAAAGCAGCTTCTTGGAAAGACATACGATATTAATATGCCTGGTGTTATCGCCATTTATTTAAAGGGCAAGCCGATTAAGGGCGTTGGTCCTCAGGATATAGCTCTCGCTATCATTGGTGAAGTGTTTAAAAACGGCTACGTAAAGAATAAAGTCATGGAGTTCGTAGGACCTGGTATCGCAAATCTCTCTGTAGATTACCGTATCGGTGTCGATGTAATGACTACAGAGACTACCTGCCTCTCATCTATCTGGGAGTGCGACGATAAGACTGAGGAATTCTATGAGATTCACGGCAGAAAGGATGACTACAAGCCTCTTCATCCGGCAGATCTTGCTTATTATGATGGCTGCGTTGAGATCGACCTCTCAGAGATCCGTCCGATGATCGCTATGCCTTTCCATCCTTCAAATACCTACACTATTGCAGATTTAAAGGTAAACCTTATGGATATCCTCGATGATACCGAGAAGAGAGCAAAAGTTTCACTCGGTGAGGATGTAGACTTCCATCTTAAGGATAAGGTTCATGACGGAAAGCTCTATGTAGATCAGGGTATCATCGCTGGTTGCGCGGGCGGCGGCTATGAAAATATCTGCGATGCAACAGATATCCTTCGTGGAAAGAGCATTGGCTCAGACGACTTTACACTCAGCGTTTATCCGGCTTCTACACCTATTTTCATGCAGCTGGCAAAGAATGGCTGTGTAGCAGACCTTCTCGCAACAGGCGCTATCGTAAAGACAGCATTCTGCGG
This sequence comes from uncultured Lachnospiraceae bacterium, assembly GCA_900316165.1. Lineage (GTDB taxonomy): Bacteria > Bacillota > Clostridia > Lachnospirales > Lachnospiraceae > Weimeria. Next base: position 21,464 of record ONBW01000005.1, read on the forward strand.
ACCTTGCTTCGGTGCAGGAGATACACCTGCCAACAACGGATTTTCAATCCGTCATTCGACCAGAAACTTCCCGAACAGAGAGGGCTCAAAGCTTCAGAATGGTCAGATCGCTTCAGTTGCACTTATGGATGCCCGTTCGATCGCAGCTACTGCTGCAAACAAGGGCTTCCTTACAGGAGCAGATGAGATAGATGTAGATTTCACAAAGCCAAAGTATTTCTTCGACAGCGAGATATATAAGAACAGAGTCTTCGACAGCCACGGCGTAGCAGATCCTTCAGTAGAGGTTAAGTTCGGACCAAATATCAAGGACTGGCCGGCTATGAGTCCGCTTCCTGAAAATCTGATCCTCAAGGTTGTATCTGAGATCCACGATCCTGTTACCACAACTGATGAGCTGATTCCTTCAGGTGAGACCTCATCCTACAGATCAAACCCGCTTGCGCTTGCTGAGTTTACTCTTTCGAGAAAGGATCCGGCATATGTAGGACGCGCAAAGGAGGTCCAGAAGATTCAGAAAGCTATCGAGGCAGACAGCTGCCCAGGTGAAGCTGATCCGGAGTTCCACGATGTGATGAATGCGATCCATACGAAGTTTGCAGATATCAACCGTCACAATATCGGAGTCGGAAGTACTATTTTTGCAGTAAAGCCGGGAGACGGCTCGGCACGAGAGCAGGCTGCAAGCTGCCAGAAGGTGCTTGGTGGCTGGGCAAACATCGCAAATGAGTACGCAACCAAGCGTTACAGAAGTAACCTTATCAACTGGGGTATGCTTCCATTTATTATTCCGGCTGGCGACCTTCCGTTCAAGAATGGTGACTACCTCTTCATTCCGAATGTCTTCTACGATATCCGTGAGAAGAAGACCGAGATCGAGGCCTATGTCGTAAAGGACGGTGGACTTGAGCCGTTTACACTTACTATGGGTGAGCTGACTGATGATGAGAGAGAGATCATCGAAGACGGCTGCCTTATCAACTACTACAAAGCACACAATAAAAAGTAATTAACAAAGCTTCCCACACCCCGATCGGGATGTGGGAAGTGTTATCTTAAAATAATGAAATGCGTATCTTGGAATGTTAACGGGCTCAGAGCCTGTATTAAAAAAGGATTTTTCGATTACTTTAAAGAAGCAGATGCAGATGCCTTCTGTCTGCAGGAGACAAAGCTTCAGGAAGGTCAGGTCGATATAGACAAAGCTTCGATTAATCATATCGTGCTGGCATTGTCTTAAAATGGCGTGCTTAGCGCTGCAGAAAATACTGACATAATATTTATATACATTAAGGAGCATATATGCCTGAAGGTAACCCAGAAAAGAAAAAACGACCGAGCGATTATCTGAGTGATGAGGAAAATGCCCGCTATAAGGTAATAGCTGGAAGAGCCTTCTTTGTAGGACTCGCGCTTATCGTCATATATTTTGTAATTAAGAGATGGGGATCTATCTCAAGTGGCTGGGGCGTGGTCACAAAGGTCTTTCAGCCGATACTTTTTGGTGCAGTAATGGCATATCTGGCCAATCCTATAATGGGATTTTTTTCAAGGCTCTTTAACAACATTGCAGATTTTTTTGCGAAGCGCAGGGGAAAAAAGAGAAAGCTGCCTGAAAATGGAAAGCCGATAAAATGGATCCGGGTTCTCTCATCGATTCTGGCTATCCTTTTGATCGTGGCAGCGGTTATTTTTTTCTTAGTACTTGTTGTCCCGCAGTTTATATCAACCTTGAATGAGCTGGTAAACCACATCCATGAAAAAGTACGCGGAGTCATAGACTGGGCAGACCGGATTACGAGCTACCGTTTTAAGGATGTAATGGATTCGGCCCGTGATAACAAAAATATCGATAATACCCTCGATAAGCTCGTGGATTTTGTCCGTAAATACTTTAATCTGGAGAGCCAGAATCAGGTAGTCAATACATTGACAAAGTGGGGAATGAGCTTTGGAAAGACAGTGGTCAACCTGATTATTGGAATTTTCGTCTGCGTCTATGTGCTTATAGATAAGGAAAAATTCAAAGCATGGACCAAGAAGATTATCTACACTATTTTTCCGGTAAAACCAGCCAACCATATCGTAGAGACCTTCAGGAAGGCTGATGAGGTATTCTATGGCTTCATTGTTGGAAAAATAATCGATTCTATCATAATTGGAATCATCTGCTATTTCGCGATGCTGATACTTGGCTTCCCATACGCTGTTGTATGCTCGGTAATTATCGGAGTGACAAATGTCATACCTATTTTCGGACCGTACATAGGAGCAGTGCCTACGGTCTGCCTGATTTTCGTAAACAACCCGATGCAGGGTATATATTTCCTGATTTTTGTAATCGTACTGCAGCAGTTCGATGGCAATTTCCTCGGACCAAAGATACTTGGAGACTCGACAGGAGTTTCTCCATTCTGGGTTGTATTTGCAATCGTTGTCGGCGGTGGTCTGTTCGGTATACCGGGAATGATCATAGGAGTACCGATGGTTTCGCTGACACTTTGGGTAATAAAGCGGATAGCTGATCATTACCTTCGTGTGAAAAAAATGCCGGTACCGGCTTCATCCTATGAAAAGCTGGGCTATATAGATCCCGCTACAGGTGACATTATTCCGCGACAGGGCAGCAGAAAAAAGAAACACAATGGCATCATTGAAAAAATTCTGTCGAAGAGAAAAAATAAACAGCCTAAGAAATGATAGTGTTTGAAAAACAGCCTCTGCTATGGTACTATATATGAATAAAAGCAGATATATCGAGGTACACAAAGTTGGAGAAAACAGAGTATAAAATAAAGATGGATCAGGTCGAAAATCTGGTTCGTCAGGGTGATCTGAAGGAGGCAGTGGATGTACTTGATACACTAAACTACCAGAAGATCAGAAATGTCAATGTTCTCCTGCGTGCCAGCGAGATAGCTGAGGAGGCCGGAGATTTGGAGAAGAGCCGCGAGATCTTGGAGATTGCGCATGAGAATTCTCCTATTGCCAGAATGATCATTTACCGTCTGGCGCTGATCTCTGTAAAAATGGGAGAATTCGAAGAGGCAGACACCTATTATAATGAATTCGTAGATATCGCACCGCATGATGGCCTTAGATTCGTGATCAAGTATACGATCAGAAAGGCCCAGGGAGCTGAGATAAGTGAACTTATCGGTATACTGGAAAATCTCTGTGATGAGGATTTCATAGATAAGTGGGCTTTTGAACTGGCCTGCCTTTACAGAAAGCATGGGGACGAGGATAAATGTATTGCGCTCTGTGATAAGATTGCGCTTTGGTTCGGAGAGGGAGCCTATGTAGAAAAGGCTCTTGAGATGAAGATGATGTACAAGGCTCTGACTCCTGAGCAGGAAGAGCAGTACAGAAGGATTACAAAGGCAGCAGGCACTGACACAAAGAAAGAGAAGCTGTCAGATACGATAACTATTCCTCAGGTAGAGGATAAGCCCGAGAAGTTCGATACTGTAAATCTCCAGGCAGAGATCAGAAAGAATATCGAGGAGATCATGATGGCGACAGAGACCGGAGAGGTCTCATCAAATATGGATGCCATAAAGGAGCTCGTAGGAGATATTCCATATGTGACGGCTGAGCAGACAGCTCTCGAAAAACACAAGGTAAAGCACGAAGAAAAAGAAGAAACAGAATCAGCTACTCCGATCGAGGATTCATATCAGCAGTACCTTGCAGAGGAATACGATGGCCAGCTGGCTTTAAATCTGCCTCAAGGCGAAGAGGACGAGCAGGTAGCCGGTCAGCTTACTATAAATGATGTACTCGAGGATTGGGGAAAGCAGCAGCGGGCCATGGAAGCTGCGCTAAATGACGCTAAAAAGAAGAACCTCGAAAAGGCCAAGGAGCAGGCACTTCGTGAAGCAAACCAGATCATGGATCGCCTGGTAAATATCAGCCCGCAGCTTGAGGCCGGGGTTTCTCCTGATGAGCTCCTGAAGGAAGAATACTTAAGTAAGCCTGAGCCTGATCAGAAGGCTTCAGAACAGAAAATCCTTGAGAACGCAGATGATGAGACAGTCAAAAGCGCTGCAAAGATTCTTGAAGGTGTAAATGACATGCTTCAACACGACATAGATACTATGTCGGATGATACTGCTGAAGAGGCACCTGAGAAGGCAGAGGAAAAGCCTGAAGAGAAGGTACAGGAAGAAAAAGCATCTGAAGAGCCTTCTGAAGAGAAAGAAGAATCAGAGGTTTCTGATGAAAAACCTTTGAATGAGAAGGTCGAAGAGAACCCGGAAGAAAAGACGGAGAATACAAGAGCTTTTGAGCCTTTAAAACCATCTCCGGTGCAGGTGGACGACAAGACCAGGGTACTGGATATTGACGTTTCGGGCCTTGAGAAGCAGATAGAGAGCGAAGCCTTAGACGATACAAGGTTAGATGTAGATTATTCAGATGAAGAGAAGTCAATCCTCAGTTACTTTGTAGATGTACACGATATGAAGCCTCAGATCCAGAGAACTATAAGTACACTGAAATCGAAGTGCGAATCTGATGGATCTATAAAGACTGGAAACCTGACTATATCAGGACCTGATGGTTGCGGAAAAACAGCACTTGCAAGTAAGCTTGTGCAGATAGCCCAGAAAGAGACTGGAAAGCTTATGGGTGGAGCCGGCAGGATTACTGGAGACAGCCTTAACTCCAAGAATCTGAATACACTTATTTCAAAAGTAAAAGGCGGAAGCCTTATGATAGAGAAGGCCGGGGGAATGAACTACAGAACTGCGGTGTCTCTGTCACTTTTGATTGAGAACGACAAGAGCGGTACGCTTTTTATACTTGAAGACAGTGAAAAAGAGCTGAATAAGCTGGCTGCAGGGGCAACGAAGCTTTGGAATTATTTTACAGAGCATATCTCAATACCTGAGATGACCCTTGATGAGCTCGTAAATTTTGGAAAAGTATACGTACTCGAATGTGGCTATTCCATGGATGACATGGGTATACTTGCACTATATGACAGGATCGGAATGCTTCAGGGAAGCGATGAGACTGTCTGCCTTCAGGATGTTAAGGATATCATAGATGAAGGTATCTCGAGAAATAAGAAGAGAAGCAAAGGGTTTTTCAGTCATTTTTCAGCCAGGATGTCAGATGACGAGGGGCGCCCGATGCTTCAGGAAAAGGATATTATAGAGTAATTTTTTTAATAGACAGGAGGCGGGGAAATGAGTCACTTTACAGAGTTAGACGCATACCTGTTTGGTCAGGGGACACATTACGACATTTTTAGAAAGCTTGGAGCTCATCCAGGTAAGGAGAACGGACAGGACGGATTTTATTTCGATGTCTGGGCACCTCACGCGAAGGAGGTACATGTCATTGGAGAATTCAATGGCTGGGATGAGCAGGCCTCTCCGATGTACAGGGTGAAGCCGGATGGAATCGGCGTCTGGGAGTGCTTTATCCCAAATGCATCAAAGGGACAGATGTACAAGTATCTGATCCACGGAAGCAACGATGAGAAGATCTACAAGGCAGATCCATTTGCTGAGTATGCAGAGCTGCGCCCGGGAACAGCCAGCAGGCTCTGGACTACTGATGGATTCAAGTGGTCTGACAGTGCCTGGCTTAAAAGCAGAATGGACGATACGCCGTACTATGAGAAACCGCTGTCTATCTATGAGGTTCATCCGGGATCATGGATGAGGCATCCTGGAACAGGTGATGATGGTTTCTACACCTACAGAGAGCTTGCAGACAGGCTTGTTTCATACGTAGTAGATATGGGATATACCCATGTAGAGCTCATGGGTATTTCAGAGTATCCGTTTGATGGTTCCTGGGGCTACCAGGTTACAGGCTACTATGCTCCGACATCGCGATATGGAACGCCTCAGGACTTTATGTATCTCGTCAATGCCTTCCACAAGAAGGGCATCGGTGTAATACTTGACTGGGTTCCGGCACATTTTCCAAAGGATGCGCATGGACTTGCTGATTTTGATGGTGAGCCATTGTTTGAGTATGCAGACCCTAGAAAGGGCGAGCATCCTGACTGGGGCACAAAGATTTTCGACTATGGAAAGCCGGAGGTAAAGAACTTCCTGATCGGTTCAGCCATTAACTGGGTAGAGAATTATCATATAGATGGACTCAGAGTAGACGCAGTCGCTTCGATGCTCTATCTCGATTATGGAAAAAAGGACGGACAGTGGGTTCCAAATAAAAATGGCGGAAACGAAAATCTCGAGGCGATTGAATTTTTCAAGCATATAAATTCTCTTATGACCGGCAGGTACAAGGGATTTATGATGATAGCGGAGGAGTCTACGGCCTGGCCAAGAGTTACAGGCAGTGTCGAGGATAACGGCCTGAACTTCTCTTACAAGTGGAATATGGGCTGGATGCATGACTTCCTCGACTATATGCAGCTTGACCCATTTTTCCGTAAAGACAACCACAATAAGATGACCTTTGCAATGAGCTACAATGAGTACGAAAAGTACATCCTTGTACTCTCACATGACGAGGTCGTTCACTTAAAGAAGTCAATGATCTGCAAAATGCCTGGTGACGAGGCAGAGAAGTTTGCAAACCTTCGTGCCGGTTATGCATTTATGATGTGTCATCCAGGCAAGAAGCTTCTGTTCATGGGACAGGAGTTTGCACAGACACATGAGTGGAGTGAGGCCTGTGAGCTCTCATGGTATGAGCTTGAGAATCCGCGCCACAGGGCTATGCAGAACTGGGTAAAGAAGCTTCTGCATCTCTACAGGAAGTATCCGGCATTTTATGAACAGGATATTAACTGGAATGGCTTCGAGTGGATAAATGCCAACGACAGCTACCGCAGCATCTTCAGCTTTGTACGAAAGAGCAAGGATGGCAAACAGAACATCCTCTGCGTGATAAACTTCACTCCAGTGGCTTATCCAGACTACAGAGTCGGTGTCGTAAGCAGAGAGAAGCATACGCTTATACTTGACAGTGATGAGCTCGAGTACACAGCAGAACCAACAGCGAAAAAGAGAAAAAAGAAGAGCTTTACACCGGAGAAGCAGTCATGCGATGGAAAGGATTACTCGATCGCTTATCCGCTTCCAGCTTTCGGAGTAGCACTCTTCACTTTTGATTATGATGTGAAATGAATTCATTTTTTAGCAGACGGAATGTTATCACGATTATCATAGCCGTGGCGATTGCCGCGGCTGTGATTGTTATCGCTGTCTGGCAGAAGGGCAGGAGCTTTGATAACTATGATGTCGAAAAGAGTTTTTCGATAGATGGTGCTTCCTCACAGAATTTTGTGTCGTTCTCAGGTGGGCTGATGGCCTATTCCAGAGACGGCGCGCAGTATTACGATTCCGAGGGAAACACGGTCTGGAACGAATCCTACAATATGCAGTCGCCGGAGGTGCGGATAAGCGGTAAAAGGCTTCTGATATATGACAGAGGCGGAAGCAGTCTGGTTATCATGTCAGAGAAAAAAGAAATCTCGCTTATCTCTACCACACATCCGATAGTTCAGGCTGATGTGGCATCAAACGGTATATCGGCAGTTCTTACAGAAGAAGAGGATACTGGCTATATCAATCTGTATGAAGCAGATGGAACAGCAAAGGCCAGTGGACAGGTTCATCTGTCACAGACAGGTTACCCGATGTCTATCGCCATATCGGATGACGGCACAAGACTTATCATGTCGCTTTCAGTAATTAATTCAGAGTCACTTGGGACGAGGATAAATATCTACGATTTCACACAAGCCGGCGATCAGAATAAGAACAACATTATAGCTTCATTCGAATACGATGATACAGTATGTCCGCAGACGGCATTTTTCACAGATGGACGTGCTGTGGCAGTCACAGACGGTGGAGCCGTGATTTATACCTCTGGCTCGAATGTAAAAGAGAAAAAGAAAATAAAAACAGATTACGAGACTGAAAATGTTATTATAAGTGGAGAGTATTTCGGGCTGATACATAAGTCCAATGGAAAAAACCATGTGTTAGATGTCTTTGATGAGAATGGAAAGCGTACCTGCGAGCGAAAACTGAAAAGTTCGTTTGACAGGTGTGCATTTTTAAGGGATGACCTGCTGATAGAGAAGGCAGAGAATCAGATAATACTTATCGATGTTGCGGGGAAAACGAGATTTACCTATGATTTCCCAGATGAAGTCATAGCGTTTGAGGCAGCAGGAAACACAAGGGAATTTTTCCTGGTTCAGCAGGAAGGCAGTCAGGTTATAAGGCTTGACTGATAAAGGGAAATACATTGAATTACGTACTAATTGGATCACTTATACTGCTTGTGGTGGCATTCGCCATAGGCTTTTACAGAGGACTTTTCGGACTGCTTGGCGGTCTTCTCACATGGATGATCATACTTGGTTTTTTGTATGTAGCCACTCCGCTTATAGAAGCAAAATACATGGATGGGGCCGTGTATAAGAAATTCTACAATTCAGTTTCGGAGCATATAAGTACAAGCCTTATCACTAAAGAAAATAAAACGATAGACTCGCTGAACGCGGCTGCAGGTGATGATACTACAGATACGCAGGATTCAACTACAGATGTAGGTACGCCAAAAAAGGCAGCCATCGACCTCTCTGATTCAGAGAGTCTCAGAGATTATCTGGGAAAATTAGGAATTTCCATTCCAAAAAAGGCGTCGGATTTTATCTCTAAGGCGGTGGATTCCACGACAAACGCAGCAGCTGAGATTGTTTCAAATATCACAGCTGATAATGCCGACAAGCTTTCCGAAGCTAATAATACAATAGTTGATACTCTTTCCGCGCGTACAGCAGCACTTATGGTAAAGGGACTTGCGATACTTACCTCGCTTCTTATAGCCTTTATCATCACCAGAGCTTTGGCTCTTATAGCTCAGTTCATAGGTGATCTTCCGGTAGTCGGAGGCTTTTCAAGGTTCTTAGGCGGAGTCTGGGGAATCATAGTAGCTTTGCTTATCATCTGGATATTTATGGATGTGGTCACCTGCTTCTCCATCACGCCGAATGGAGCAAAGCTGGTAAGTCAGATACAGAACAACGCTTTCCTGGATTTCCTCTATGTGGAGAATCCGCTGGCATTTCTAATAAACAAGTAGGAGGTTATAAAATGGGACAGATTATTGGAAAGACAAAAGATGGAAAGGATATCACAGCTTATGTGATCTCAGGGGGTAGACTTACTGCAAAGGTTATGGACTTTGGAGCCGACCTGATGGAGCTTCATGTGCAGATGAAAGACGGTAGTGACCGTGATATCGTGCTGGGGTATAAGGACGTAGAGCAGTATTTTTTCAATGATCCGAACTATGGCTTTATCATAGGCAGAAATGCGAACAGGATTGGCGGTGCTTCATTTACTCTAGATGGAGTGACCTACAGCCTGGAAAAAAATGACAATAAGATAAACAATCTGCACAGTGGATTTACCTCGATTCAGAGGAGAGTCTGGGATACAAAGGAAGAGGCCGCAGATCATGTGACCTTTGCGATAAAAAGTCCTGACGGAGACTTAGGATTCCCAGGAAATATGGAAATCGAGGTCACTTATACTATAGACAGTGCAGACCGCCTGATAATTGATTACAAGGGACTTTCCGATAAGAGGACAGTATTTAACCCGACAAATCACACCTATTTCAATCTCAGTGGCGAGGGAAATGGAGATATTCTTGATACTGAGGTCTGCATTCATGCTGACTGTTTTACAGCAACTGATAATCATTCGATTCCGGATGGAACAGATACTGCAGTTGAGGGAACTCCGATGGATTTCAGAGAGTTCCATGCGATAAACGAGAGAATAGAGGACGATTACGAACAGCTTCGGATGGCCGGAGGCTATGACCATAATTTCGAGCTCTCAAAGGATGAGAAGTGGCACAGAAGCGAATTCGACCACGATGGCAAAAAAGAATACGAGGCTGCAGAGTTCCGCCTTCCGGATAAGTCACTTCAGGTTAATGTTATCACTGACCTTCCGGGAGTACAGATGTATACCGGTAACTATATAAGTGGAAAAGAGTATGGCAAAAGTGGTAAACTATATGTAAGGCGCGGAGGAATCGCTTTCGAGACTCAGTATTTCCCGAACGCGGTAAACGTGCCGAAATACGAGCAGCCAGTAATCGAGGCAGGAAAGCCGTATTTTTCAAAGACTATATATGAGATCATCTAAGGAGTGAAAATGAGAATCTTAATTGGTAATGATCATGCAGGAACTGAGCTGAAATTCGAGATCATGAAGCATCTCGAGGAACAGGGCTATGAAGTAGAGAACTACGGCACTGATACGAAGGAAAGTGTGAACTATCCTGAAATCGGCGCTAAGGTTGCAGAGGAGCTTGCTGCCGGTAAGGGTGACCTTGGAGTCCTTATCTGCGGAACAGGCGTCGGAATCACGATGGCTGCAAACAAGGTACCTGGAATCAGAGCAGCAGCCTGCTCGGATACTACGACAGCTCATCTGATAAGAGAGCACAACCACGCGAATATCATCGGTATCGGCGCGCGTATCGTAGGAGTAGAGCTGGCAAAGGATATAGTAGACAGCTTCCTGAATGCAGAGCCTCTTGGCGGACGCCATCAGGAACGTGTTGACATGATCACAGCGATTGAGAAGAAGTACAGCAGGTAAAAAATGGGAGAAAGACTGACAGAGTCAGACGTTAAAAAAATTCAGGCGGAGATTGACGACAGGAAGTTCAATCAGAGGCCTAAGCTTATAGCTGAGGTTCAGGAGACAAGGGCGCATGGCGACCTTTCTGAGAATTTTGAGTATCATGAAGCCAAGCGTGCGAAGAACAGGAATGAGAGCAGGATTCATTACCTTGAAAAAATGCTCGAAAATGCCACAGTAATCTCTGATAAGTCAGAGCATGGTGTAGTCGGCATGAACAATACCGTAACGCTCTACATTCCTGAGGATGATGAGACAGAGACCTATAAGATCACTACAAGTATAAGAGGGAACTCCCTTGAGAACAAGATTTCTATCGAATCGCCTCTTGGCAAGGCCATCCTGGGAAAAAAGGTCGGAGATACAGTCACTGTAAAAGTAAACGATGACTACTCTTATGACGTGGTAATTAAAAATATCGATGAGTCTTCGACTGACGATGACGACGAGATAAAGAGCTATTAAAAAAGCTCCCTTTCGGGAGCTGATAAAAAGCGGAGACGAAGGGATTCGAACCCTTGTGCCGCGATAAGGCGGCAAACGCATTTCGAGTGCGCCTCGTTATGGCCTCTTCGATACGTCTCCAGCGAATAATAATTTTACTATAATTAACCGGATTTGACAAGAACTTTTTTGGAAAGGAGAAGAAATGGCGATCACAGATCTACCGAAAAAGCTGGCCAATCCTCTGGATGCTGTAGGTATTAACTTTAATAAGCATGATACGGACCGCGACTCCTTTATGCTTCGCGGAGCACTCGCAAAGCAGGGATTTGATGTCTGGAGACACTGCATTCATGGTGTAAGTGAGACTACAGGTAAAGAGAGAACCTTCATCCTGGATTTTGGAGGAATCAATCCACAGCTTCGTGAGGAAGAACCGGTTTTTGCAAAGGACGGTACGAGACCATCGTATTTTGCGGTGATGGCCTGCATCTGTGGAGAAGAGGGATCTGTACTTACCAGATATTTTCCATGGGACCGCGTCAGTACAGATACAGCTTTGGACGTTCTTGTGAGTGCCAGTGACTGTTTCCTTTCCGAGACCCGTACTATGGGCCGGATAGAAGTAAGTGCTGAGGATGTGGAGAAAAATCCGACCGTACATCCTGAGGCTGGAAAGCTGATCTGGGACCTTAAGATTAAAAAGCCGATAGCCTTAAACCTTGGCTACAGTACATCTGGTCCGCTTCGCGATACAGAGATAATGGATGCCTACTGGCATACAGAGGGCCTTATCAGTGAGTACGATGGTGTGATAGAGTGGAACGGTGAGAAATATTTGGTTAAGCCTGAGACTTCTTATGGTTATGCCGATAAGGTCTGGGGTAAAAATGCCGGACCGCGTTGGGAGTACATAAGCTGCTGTGATCTGACCAGCAAAAAGAATGGAAAGCTTAAGAACAGCGCCTTTTCGTTCGGTATCGGTACACAGATAAATGTAGGCCCGATAAATACTAAAGAAGCGCTTGCAGGCGGTATATACCTGGATGGCGAGACATACGAGTATAATTTTTCAAAGATGTGGATGCTTACGAGGAGCCGTACAGCTGAGAAGAGAAACGGCAAGAAGTGCGTCTTTGCTATAGCTGAAGAGACTCCTCTTTCAAGAATGAAGCTCAAGGTCACCTGTGACAGGAATCAGATGCGTGAACTCAGGATGGAGACTACTGCAGGAGATTTACGCAGAATGCTCGTAGGAGGAGACGGGCAGGCAGAGCTCATTATAGAGAGAAAAAAGGTCTCTCTTAAGAATAAATGGGAATGGGAAACTATTGACGTCCTTAAGGGTGGACATGTATTTGTCTCATTCATGGACAACAAATCATATAAAGAATGAAAGGAGCAGACATGAAGATCGGAATGCTTACAAGCGGCGGAGACTGCCAGGCTCTTAATGCTGCTATGAGAGGTGTTGTTAAAGGCCTTGAGGAGATCTGTGGAGATGATCTCGAGATCTATGGTTTTCTGAATGGATACAAGGGACTTATCTACGGTGACTACAGGAAGCTTACGGGTGCTGATTTTTCAGGTATTCTTACCAGAGGCGGTACTATCCTTGGTTCATCGAGACAGCCGTTCAAGCTTATGAGAGTTCCTGACGAGAATGGTCTCGACAAGGTCGAGGCTATGAAGTCGAACTACAAGAAGCTCGGACTTGACTGCATCGTAATCCTCGGTGGAAACGGCACTCAGAAGACTGCGAACCTGCTGAGAGAAGAAGGCTTAAATGTCATCCATCTGCCTAAGACCATTGACAACGATATCTATGGCACCGATATCACCTTCGGCTTCTACTCAGCTGTAAATGTTGCTTCACAGGCTATCGATTGCATTCATACTACTGCAGCCTCACATAACCGTGTATTTATCGTTGAGGTCATGGGACACAAGGTCGGCTGGCTTACTCTTTATGCCGGCGTTGCTTCTGGTGCTGACATCATCCTTCTGCCTGAGATTCCATACGAGGATGATAAGATTATCGAGGCTATCCAGAGAAGACATCAGCAGGGCAAGGGCTTTACTATCCTTGCTGTCGCTGAGGGCGCTATCTCTAAGGATGACGCTGCTCTTCCAAAGAAGGAGAGAAAAGAGAAGCTTGCCAAGGAGGCTAAGAAGTGGCCTTCTGTTTCCTACAAGATTGCGGATATGATCACTGAACGTACCGGATCTGAGGCCAGAGTTACTGTTCCTGGCCACACCCAGAGAGGTGGCAGTCCTTGTCCATATGACAGAATCCTCTGTACAAGGCTCGGCTCCGCTGCTGCGAAGGCTATCGTGGATGGCAAATTTGGAAATATGGTCGCTATGATAAACGGTGAGACAAAACTCGTGCCGCTGGCTGATGTGGCTGGTAAGCTGAAGATGGTCGATCCGGACTGCAAGATGATAAAGGAAGCAAAACGTATTGGAATTAGTTTCGGCGACTGACCGAAAGCTTGTAGACGAGAACAAGCGCAGCAAAGGAGAATGACGTATGGCATACATGGCCCTGTACAGAAAGTTCAGACCGCAGAATTTTTCAGAGGTTAAGGGCCAGGACCATATAGTCACGACCTTGAAGAATGAGATCGCGGCCGGACGTATTGGGCATGCGTATCTGTTCACTGGTACCAGGGGTACTGGTAAGACTACGGTCGCGAAGATTTTTGCAAGGGCGGTAAACTGTGAGCATCCACTGCCGGACGGAAGCCCGTGCGGGGAATGCGACACCTGCAAAGCCATTGCAGAGGGCTCCTCGATGAATGTGATGGAGATCGATGCCGCATCGAATAACGGTGTTGAGAACATCCGAAGCATCATAGAGGATGTAGAATATCCGCCGGCAGCAGGCAGATACAAGGTCTATATCATCGACGAGGTCCATATGTTAAGCTCTGGCGCGTTCAACGCGTTCTTAAAAACACTTGAAGAGCCGCCTTCATATGTGATATTTATCCTGGCAACGACAGAGCTTCAGAAGATCCCTGTCACGATACTTTCGAGATGCCAGCGGTATGATTTCCACAGAATTTCTGTTGAGACGATTGCAGCGCGGCTTAAGGAGCTTACTGAAAAAGAGGGAGTCAAGGCTTCTGATGATGCCCTGAATTATATCGCAAAGGCCGGAGACGGTTCGATGCGTGACGCCCTAAGCCTCTTGGATCAGTGCATCAATTTTTACCTGGGAGAAGAGCTGACATATGACAAGGTCCTGGGTGTTCTAGGCGCAGTTGATACTGAGGTGCTTTCACGGATATTTAATGCGATTGTGGCTCAGGATATCAAGGGTGTAAGCTCAGTGGTGGATGCTGTAATGATGGAGGGTAGAGACTTGAATTCGTTTGTCTCTGACCTGATCTGGTACCTGCGCGACATGCTCCTGTACAGGAATGCACCGGAAATGGCTGAAACCTTTGATATGACATCAGAGAATAAGAAGAAGCTGATAGAGGACAGCGCACTTGTTTCAGTGGAAACATTTATCCGTTATATCAGTATTCTGAGCAGCCTTGAAAATCAGATGCGATACGCGCAGGATAAGCGTGTGCTTCTTGAGGTTTCACTGATAAGGCTTATGCATCCAGAGATGGACAGCGACTATGATGCCCTGGTAAACCGTATTGATGAGCTCGAGCGAAAAATAGATTCTGGTGAGATTCAGGTTAAAAGTAAGTCCGTTGAGCAACCCGAGGAGCAGGTTGAGGTAACGCCGCTTCCGCTTGCTGTTTCAGAGGATATAAAAGAGGCCGCATCGGTCTTGGAAGATGTGGCAAAGTCGATGTCAGGCTCTTTCAGGGGCGGATGGTATAATAGAAGGCATCAGCCATTTGTAGAAAACGATGAGCTGGTCGTTTATTTTGACAGTGATCAGGATTTACATATCTGCAAGAAGGAACTGGATATTTTTTCAAAAAAAATAAACGATGTCATAGGGAAACAGGTGCCTCTCAGGTTTGAGACAAATAAGAATAATCAGACGTTCCAAAAGATAGATGATCCGGCAAAGGATATGCAGCAGATTATCGGAACCGATATGAAAATAGATATAGAATAGGAGTTTTATAATGTCAAGACGTGGTGGATTCCCAGGCGGAATGCCTGGCAACATGAACAACCTGATGAAACAGGCGCAGAGAATGCAGCGCCAGATGGAGGAAAGCCAGAAGGAGCTTGCAGAGAAGGAATTCACTGCGACTGCCGGCGGCGGAGCTGTAGAGGTCACAGTTTCAGGTTCTAAGGAGTTTAAAAAGGTTCACATCGATCCTGATGCGGTCGATCCAGATGATGTCGAGATGCTCGAGGATATGATCGTTGCCGCAGCAAATGAGGCTATGAAAAAAGTAGATGATGAGACTCAGAAGGCTATGGGTGGCCTGACCGGCGGCCTTGGCGGAGGTCTTCCTTTCTGATGGATTACTATTCAAAACAGATTTCAGATCTGATCGGAGGACTCTCTTCTCTTCCGGGAATTGGAGAAAAGACCGCGCAGCGCCTGGCATTTCATATTTTGTCCATGCCGGTAGATGAAGTGGACAAGCTTTCCGAGACGATAAAGTCTGCAAGACACAATGTCCGCTACTGCAAGGTCTGCTGTACTCTTACAGATCAGGATATCTGCCCTATCTGCTCGAATCCGAAACGGGACCACAGCACTATAATGGTTGTTGAGGATACCAGGGATCTCGCAGCGTACGAAAAGACCGGCGAGTACAAGGGTGTCTACCATGTGCTTCACGGCGCTATCTCTCCGATGCAGGGCATAGGACCTGAGGACATCAGGTTAAAAGAACTGATGAGCCGTCTTTCTTCTGATGAAGTGAAGGAGGTCATTATCGCAACGAATTCCTCGCTTGAGGGTGAGACGACTGCTATGTATATAAGCCGCCTGATAAAACCGACGGGAATAAAGGTTTCCCGTATCGCGAGCGGTGTACCGGTTGGTGGAGACCTCGAATACATAGATGAGGTGACGCTTCTTCGTGCCTTGGAAGGACGAAAAGAATTGTAAAAGAGGGCACTAAGCCCTCTTTTTATATGGGAATTTTGCGTTAAAGAAACCGCCTTTAAGGCCGAAATAAATAATAGGGAGTGCTGTGGAGGTTTTATGCAGATAGAAGACCTTTTAGTAAAAAATAATACGACAGATAAAAATACAAATAAAGCGGCTGAATACATAGCTGAGTATAAGAAAAATGAGTCAGGTGCAAGTCTGATGGGCGTAGACACTGACACTAAGTCGCAGGGTATAGTAGTCGAAAAGGGCGAAGGCATTATGCAGTCACCAGTCTATAATAAAAAGACTATTAAAACTGCGGCCGAAGCCTATGAGAAACAGCTTCAGTCTGGAGCCGGCGAGAAAAATATTCAGAACGAGATGATCCTTGCAGCTCACACGATGTCGAAACAGGACTACAAGGAAATGGTCGAAAATGGCTTTGACCCGGCAGATACTGATTCAAAGACCTTTGTAACCATTGCAGATAAAATTCGTATACAGCTCGCAAAGGCAGGAAAGGATATGTCAATTACAGGAGGCATATCTAAGGCGGCAGTAGAAGCAGTATCGGGTTCTGCCGCTGAAGCGAACAGCATTGAGAGTGCGATAAAGCAGTCCTCGGGAGAGTCTGTAATTCCGCAGTCTGCGGCTCCATCAACAGCAGATACCATATCAGATGTAAAGGCAGCACTTCAGAATGCTGACCTGCCTACAGATAACGACACGATGCAGCAGGTAAAGGAGACTGTATCGAAGGCAGCTGAGCTTCCAGATACGATAAGCGCGGATACCAGCACTTATTTATTAAAAAATAACCAGCAGCCAACTGTGGATAATGTCTTAAAAGCTGAGTTTGCCGGAAATACAGATATGTCCCAGCAGACAGACCTTTCGGATAAGGATATAGAGAACCTTCTGCCTCAGATCACAGGAAAAATCGAAGAGGCCGGGCTTGACGCAGATCAGGATCAGATTTCAAATGCTGTTTTCCTGTTAAAAAATAACGTACCGCTTACAGCAGCAAATATTCAGGATTTTAATAAATTAAACGGTGCTGAAACTGTTACAATTCAGGAGCTTCC
Organism: uncultured Lachnospiraceae bacterium; assembly: GCA_900316165.1. Classification (GTDB taxonomy): domain Bacteria; phylum Bacillota; class Clostridia; order Lachnospirales; family Lachnospiraceae; genus Weimeria. Next base: position 38,695 of record ONBW01000005.1, read on the forward strand.
ACAGGCAATAACAGATGCGGTAATAGAAGGAAAAAGTCCACTTGAAGCCATGGCAGTAAAAGGCTTTTCAGATATGGATAAAGCCAGAGATGCAGCTGATGTCGTATCAAAAGCCACAGATCAGGATTTATCCAGTGTTATAGCAGACGAAAAGCCACTGACAATAGAAAATCTGAAACAGGCTATGGCTGATAATTCAGGCAGCAACAGAAGTACAAATAATTCTGGCAGCAACAACGCTCTGCAGGCTTCTGCCAGTGCAGACGAGTTAAAGCTTGTTTCAGCCAAAAGACAGCTCGAGGAGGCCCGCCTCGTGATGACAACTGAGGCGAACTATCGCCTGATAAAGCAGGGAATCTCTATCGATACGACGGAGCTCTCAGATATAGTAGATAAGCTTAAGGCACAGGAAAAGACACTTGGAGAAGCACTTTTTCCGGATGATATCACAAGGGCAGCGCTTTTCGATGATACTAAAGATGCTATTGATGCTGCAAAGCAGGCGCCGGCAGCGCTGATATCGAGCTATAAGGTATACGACGGTATTTTTTCAAGTGGGCTGAGTGAGATAGCTTCAGGAAAAAATACAACTGATCTGCTTAAAAAAGCCGGAAGTGCCTATGAGACCTTGAGTACAGAGGTAAGGCCGGATTTGGGCGATTCGATACAGAAGGCATTCGCGAATGTCGATGATATTCTTGATGAAACCGGCCTTGAGGCAAACGACGAGAACCGCCGAGCAGTAAGAATCCTTGCATATAACAACCGTGAAATAACAGAAGAAAATGTCTCAGAGGTAAAGGCTGCTGACGAGAAGGTTCAGAAGGTCTTCGATAACCTGAAGCCTGGAGTCGTGATGAAGCTTATAAAAAATGGTGAAAATCCACTTCAGATGTCTATGGATGAGCTCTATGACAAGACCGAGGAGATAAAAAAAATCATGGCCTCGAGTGGTTCCTCAGCTGATAAGGATGCCACCGACTATGCTGATTTTCTCTGGAAGGCGGAAAACAGCGGAAAGATTACAGACGATGAAAAGCAGTCATTTATAGGACTTTACCGCCTGATGAATCAGATAGATGTGACTGATGGAGCGCCGATAGGGGCACTTTTATCAGAGGGAGCTGACATCACGATGGAAAACCTGATGCAGGCAGTCCGCTCCACCAGAAATGAGGGAATGGACTACTCAGTCGATGACAGCTTCAGCACACCGGATTCTTCTATCACGAATTCGATAACAGACCAGATAAGCACGGCCTTTGAGAAGGAAAAGGAGTTCCAGACCAGAAGAACCCGCGTTGCCAAATCTCTTGCTACACCGGAGCGACTTCAGGCAATCGGTGGAGAGAAGGCTTATATGCCGATGTCGCCAGACAGATTAGCGAGTGCGCTTGAGGCTGAAAGCAGCAATACTGACGAGAGTGAAACGGATGAACAGCTTTATCAGGCAAAGAAGGCTGAGATAGAGCAGGCAGTTGCTGAGGCAGACGAGAGGACATACCAGATTCTGAATGATTCAGAGGTTGCGGTTTCACCGCTGAATATTCAGGCCGTAAATCAGGTGATAAAAAATCACAGATTTTTCTATACAAGGCTCTATGGAGAAAATGGCCGCCAGCCGTTTGATGTCTTAGCAGACAGTATGGGAAATGGCGATGGCCTGACCTTAGATGAGGGCTGGGAGAAGCTTATAAACGATTTCTCAGAGGCTTTGAAATCGCCGCAGGAGATGGCTGAGGCGCAGAAGGAGCTCTACGATACAGCAGAGAATGTCCTCCGGAAGTCATTAGCAGACGACGCAGCCGCGGGAAAAATAGACATAAGGCTTATACAGCAGTCAGTCCGCCAGCTTTCAGTCATGAAGGAGCTGTCACAGAAAAAGGAAGAATACGCGATTCCGGTAATGGTCGGCGACGAGCTTGGCAATATGAACCTGAAGATCGTCCGTGGAAAGGACGAAAAGAAGGGGCTTATCGACATCGCGATGGATTCCGATACTACAGGAGAGGTTTACGCGAAATTCAGAGCATCTGAGGATGGCGGAATCGATGGCAAAATAACCACTAACAGGCGCACAAGCCGTGATACCCTTAGTGAAAACCTTGGAATGCTTGCAGAAAAAATCCAGGAAAAGCTGGGTCAGGGCTCAGTAAGCTTAGTCACAGAGTATGACGGCAGGACGGATGCTTCTGCAGTATTCTATAATACAGACGATCCTGGTTTCGAGACGACCGATGATAAAACAAATGAGATTCAGACAAAAACGCTTTACGCGATATCAAGAAGCTTTGTAGAAACAATTGGAGAACTGTTCCAGTGATGAATCAGACAGGACCTGATTTACTTGTAAGGTTTTTACTCTGAAATCTGTTATACAGGAGGAAATACGACATGACAGACGAAATGAAGCAGCAGTTTACAAACAGGATCACGCACGCAAATGCAGTTGAGCTCTTAGTCATACTCTATGACATGTTCGATGAGTATGCCAAAGAGGCAAAGAGTGGATACGCAGATGAAAAAAAGGGCGATGACGCCAGCAAAGAGGCATTAGAGCACGCCTCAGATGTATTAAAGCATTTGAGAAATGACCTTGATTTTTCACATGATGAGGAACTCTGCAAGAGACTGTTTTCTATCTATACCTACTGTCAGGAATTGCTTTCAAAGGCAACCTACAACGGAAGCTACGACACAGTACAGGAAGCCCGTGATCTGATAAAGCCACTCAGAGAGGCATATGCACAGCTTTCAGAGAACGATAATTCAGAGCCGCTTATGGAAAATGTGCCTGACACAGTAGCTGGTTACACCTACGGAAAAACAGATGTGAATGAGGCTGAAATATCCCCTGATTCGAACAGAGGATTCCTCGTCTGACTAAATTCTAGCCATATTTTAATCATATAAAAATATTCGTCAAAATATACAAAAAGCAGGATTTTGGGCATTTCCAGGACCCTGCTTTTTGATTTTTTTTGAAAACCATATCTAGGTATTGCAAAATCCAAATTTAATAATCCAATCAAGATTTAGATAAAATTAAAAACCCCTTTATGACAGAGTATTTACGGGATAAATTCAAACGTGTCAGAAAATATATGCATCTCATACAAAACAGCGTTTATTTTTAAAAAAAATAATATGGAGAATTAACAAAACAGATTTTTTGTGAAAAATAGACAACGTTATTTTTTTCAAAAATTGCCCAAAAAAGCAAGTGACATTTTATTCGAACACTGTATATAATTTTTGTATCGAAACCGGAGTCGATAGGAGGGTGTTATGAGTGAAATGTATCTGGCGGCATATCTGGCTGCGGCAACAGCGGCAGACCTGAAATGGCAGAGAATCCCAAACGAGCTGATCCTGTTTGGACTTTTGACAGGATTGGCCATGAGAGCAGAGAGCGGCGGAGTCAGGGGGATGCTTTCGGGCATTCTTTCGGGAGTAATTACTATAGCAGTATTTTATATTTTTTATATGATAGGGGCAGTAGGTGCCGGGGACGTTAAGCTTCTTTCGGTAGCCGGACTTACGGCTGGATGTACGTTTGCGGCATATACGGCGCTCTATTCACTTTTTGCAGCAGGTGCTGCAGCGCTTGTCTTTATGGTAATAAAAAGGCAGACGCACATCAGACTCTATCTGCTTTTTTCTCATATAGCGGACTGTATCCGCCAGAAAAAACTGATTCGCTACAGCGCATTGGAACAGGAAGGATATCTGCACTATGCACTGTACATATCCATTGGATATTTGACGGCACTGACACTTGGAAAGGAGTTTCGATGAATAAAATAAGACTTCTTATTGCTGACACAGACAAGGCTTACCTGAATGCACTGATCAGGTATCTGATAAGCTCGGGAAACCATTATGAGGTCAGTGGTTATACTGATGTGAAAGATTTTCTCGAGGAAGGGAATGACTTTCAGATAGCACTTTTAGGGGATGAGTTTTTAGCGGCATTAGAGATTAATCCGGAGAAAAAACGGCAGTTTGGAAATGTACTGCATCTTTCCGGAAATATGTCAACGGAAAACAGCGATTACGGTACTATCTACAAATTTCAGAGAATGAGCAGTTTTATAGAGCAGCTTCACGGATCGCTTGATACGAAAAAGCTGGAGCGGGCTTCAGTCAGTGGCAGAGAGGGACAGAGAACGCAAATTATTTTTTCACCAATGCACCATGAGCTGGCGCTGCCGTTTTCACTTTCGATGGCAAAGCTGATGGGCGAAAAAGCTCAGACACTATTTATCGATATGGAGGGCGTATCTATACTGCCTCAGCTCTTAGAACGCGATATAAGGAGAGATTTGGGAGATTATCTCTACCATATCATTGGAAAGGTGGATGATGGGAAAAATATAACCGATTTCCTGGGCTTCTACGAGAATTTTTACTATCTCGCGCCGATGAAAGGGATTTCGTCACTGGCTTCAGTGACTGTCGAGCAGTGGATCTGTCTCCTGGAAAATATCTCAAGGTCGGATTTCGAGCAGGTAATCATCCTTTTGGATCAGACAGTGCAGGGAGAAGATGCTCTGCTTCAGGCGGCTGACGACATCCTGCTTCTTGGAAAGCCTGGAGAGTACTATGAGAAGAGCATGAACGTATTTGCAGCTGAGCTTGAAGCCGAAGGTCTGGCGGGTAAATGCCGTGAGCTTCTGCTTCCGATGTCTGTATCGCAGGGACCGGGAGAGTACCAGATGAGGGCGATTCTCAATGGAAATCTTGGTGGCTTTGTCAGGAAGGAGTTTATGAATGCAGCAGGCGCTTCTTAACAGACAGGGGCAGCTGGCTGAAAGAATCAGAGAGGAGATAATCGAGGCTGTAGACCTGACCAGGGATTTAAGTGATGAGGAGATAAGAAGCCATATAAGGGAGAGGCTTTTAGAGGAAGGGCACGAATACAGGCTGACTCTTCAGGACAGACTGGTGATGGAGGAGCGGATTTTCAACTCACTCAGAAAACTTGACATCCTGGAAGAACTCTTAGCTGATGACGAGGTCACTGAGATCATGGTTAACGGTCCTGACAATATCTTTATCGAAAAAGCCGGCCGCCTGATAAAAAGTGACCTGAAATTTTCTTCGGCAGAAAAGCTATCGGATGTGATCCAGCAGATAGCGGCAGAGCGGAACAAGATAGTAAACGAGTCGTCTCCAATAGTGGATACAAGACTTTCGGACGGCTCTCGAATCAATATCATCCTGCCACCTATCTCCTTAAATCAGGGAATCCTTACGATAAGACGTTTCCCGAAAGAAAAAATCACTATGAAAAGGCTTATGGAGTTAGGCTCCATAAGCCCGGAGATAGTGGAGTTTTTACGACTGCTGGTTATTTCTGGTTATAACTGTTTTGTAAGCGGTGGAACGGGTTCTGGAAAGACAACCTTTCTGAATGCGCTGACTGAATTCATTCCAAGCGACGAGAGAGTCATAACTATTGAGGATTCGGCAGAGCTTCAGGTAATAGGAATTGACAATCTTGTGCGTCTCGAAGCCCGTGACAAAAATCTTGAGGGCAATCTAGAGGTTACCATAAGGGATTTAGTCAAAGCAAGTCTCAGAATGCGCCCAGACAGGATAATAGTTGGAGAGTGCAGAGGTGCGGAAGCACTGGAGGTGCTGCAGGCCTTCAACACTGGGCACGACGGCAGTCTGTCGACGGGTCATGCAAATTCAGCAAAGGATATGCTCTCGAGACTTGAGACGATGGTACTTATGGGAATGGACCTCCCGGTTTCGGCTATCAGAGCACAGATTGCTTCGGGAGTGGACATTCTGATACATTTGGGCAGGCTGGCAGACAGAAGCAGAAAACTCCTTGAGATTTCGGAGGTGACTGGGATAGAGAATGGCGAGGTGGCCATATCAACTATCTATAAGTATTCGGAGGATGGTAATAAAAAATGGGAGAGGACAGGGAAACTTATAAACAGCAGGAAATTATCGATGGCAGGACTCTTGAACGAAGGCAGAAAATTCTGCTCCTAGCGGAAAATGTAGCACTTACGGCAGCGATTGCCTGGGTATTTTACAACAGTATTTTCGGAGCGGTTATTTTTCCAATAGTTGTGTACTTGAATACCAAGAGGATGAGAGCGGATTCCGGTGAAAAATTTTCATGTAAGCTAGAGACTGAGTACAGGGAGATGTTCGTTTCGGTTACGGGAGCGCTTCAGACCGGGTATTCGATAGAGAAGGCATTTGCAGAGAGTGCTGTTTCGCTGAGTCTTTTGTATGGAGAGAAAAGTGTCCTCCTGCCGCACATTAAGGAGCTTAACACGAAGGTCAGGCTCAGAATGCCGGTGGAACAGGCATTTGAGGAGCTTTCGGCAAAGTTTGACAGTGAGGACCTGGCTGATTTTTCACAGATTTTTAAGGTGGGAAAAAGGCTTGGCGGCGATTATGTCACAAATATCCGTGATACTATCCGGCGGATTTCTGAGAGAGTCGAGGTCAGGCAGGAGATAAGGACGGCGATAGCCCAGCAGCAGTTAGAGCTTAAGGTCATGATGGCGATGCCTCTTGGAATCTTAGCCTACATGAAGCTTTCAGCGCCGGAATTTCTTACACCATCGTATGGGAACGCGGCCGGAATCATGATAATGACTGTCTGTCTCGCGGTCTACGCGGGCTGTATCGCTTTAGGAAAAAAGATTACAGATATCAGAGTATAGGGAGGGTTTATGGCGGCAGTAATTCTTACAGTGGTCACCATTGCGGTGATTCTTGCCTTGAACAGAGGAAAAAATAAAATCCCGACGAAGCTTGCGGCGGGAATCATCGCGCTTGAGATAATTGGGACAGTCATAAGTCTTTCAGGCGGTTCGGGAAGTCCCGTTATTTCAAAAATAAAAAGACCGGCAGCAGGCAGCGCTTCTGAGGAGCACGAGGTTACAGTAAAGCATGGGAAAAAAGAGGAGAAGCTGACTATCGATGTCTCAGGGCGAAGGCTCACAGAAAAAGAAGCGAAAAAAGCGGTAGAGAAGGCCAGGGGTCAGATAGAAGAAGAGTATCTCGGGAAAAATAAAAGTAAATCCTTTGTCTATCGGGATCTGAAGCTGAAAGCCAAGTACAATGGCGTGGTAAAGGCAAACTGGTACATAACTCCGGATATTTTTGACAGCGAAGGCAGAATAGATAATTCGAAGGTCGAGGAAAAGGCGGAGGTTGCGATCAACGGCTATCTCGAATGTGAGAGTGTAACAGATGAGTTGGAGCTTAAGGTAACTGCGGTTCCGATTCCTATCGATACTGCGGAGGGACTTGCATACTATATAAATAAGGCTGTAACAGATGCGGAGAGTGCTGATCCAAGTGGCGAATATGTCAGACTTCCGAAAGAGGTCGGCGGAAAAAAGCTCGTTTTTACTGAGGAAAAAGAGGATAAGGGCATAAAACTCGTTATCGTTATGGCTTTTATGCTAGGTCTTTATCTGTTCTATAAAAGGCAGAAGGCGAAGGATGACGAGAAGAAATGGCAGAAGGAGCTTTCAATCGACTACCCGAAGATGCTCTCTCAGCTTTCACTTTTTATAGGAGCAGGCTTTTCTGTGAAAGCAGCCTTTGTACAGGTCGGAAACGCTTATATCAAAAGGGTGCAGCGAGGTTATCCGATGCGGCCGGCTTTTGAAGAGATAGTCAGGATGAACCGCAGGATAAAGGATGGAGAGGATGAAGAAAAGGCTTACAAGAAACTTGGTGAAAGTCTGCGCCATAAGGGATTCAGGAAGCTTACACTGCTGCTGGTGCAGAGTCTTAAAAAGGGCAGCAGGGATTTAAGGGACCAGCTCGAGCAGGAGGAGAGGGCCGCCTACGATGAGCGGCGGATAAATGCAAAGGTAGCTGGTGAGGAGGCTTCTCTTAAGCTTCTTTTACCAATGATGGGAATGCTCGGTGTCATTTTTATAGTGCTTATGGTACCGGCATTTATGCAGATGACATGATGGAATTTTATTCAGGAGGAGGAAAAATATGGGCTTTAAACAGTTTATTTATGAGGATGATGGAGTAGGAACCGTAGAGGTCGTACTTATTCTTGTTGTAATTGTGGCACTCGTTGTCATTTTCCGAAAGGAAATCAAGGGAATAGTGGAAAAGGCCTTAAAGAAGGTCCAAAGCGACAGTGATTCTGTGATTTCGGAATGAAGAGAAAGGGAAGTATTACAGTCTTCCTCTCGCTTTCTCTTGCAAGTGTGCTGCTGCTTTTCTTCCTGCTTCTTGACCTGTCGAGGATTTATGGTCAGAAGCAGAAGGCTGATGTGATCTCGGATATCGCTGCGCATAGCGTTTTTGCGGATTACAACCGTTATCTGTGGGACAATTACAGGATTCTCGGGGTGGATGCCTCATATGGTACTGGCGGCGGAGCTGATTTTTCAATGATGGAGTCGAGGATGCAGGAGTACCTTTTAAAAAATGGTATGTCCACCGACACAAAGGGGAGAGAATTCTTTCAGCTCGCAGCTGAAAAATGTGAGGTCACACAGTACGGATTTATCACTGATGACAATGGGCGTTCATTTTTAAAACAGGCTGCGAAGCAGCAGAAATTCGAGGTCGCGCAGGCAGCCTTGGAAAAAGCTTTGGACAGAAACAGGGAGACCGAAGAGGCTGCCGAGGAAAGTGAGAATGTGGACGAGCTCATAGAAAAGGGCGGCGAGGCGATGACTGAGTCGGAAAGCGTAGAGGTCGAAGAAATCCCGGAGGGTATGGAGAAACCGGCTGAGGATGAGGTAAATCCGATAGATCAGATAAAAGAATGGAAGGATAACGGCATTTTATCTCAGGTGCTTCCATCCTCCGCAAAGATCTCTGATAAAAAAGTGGATCTTTCGGAGGCGGTATCTAAGAGGACTCTCGCCAGAGGAAACTGTGCTGCGTCTGAAAAGCTGAGTGCGGTGGATAGGGCACTTTTTGCGGAGTACGAGAAGACGCATTTTTCGAATTACAGGAATGATCTCGGGCACGACGGGCTCTCCTATGAGTGGGAGTATGTGATCTGCGGTGAAGATACCGACAAAGGGAATCTTTCGGGCGTAGTAACGAGACTTTTAGGCATTAGAGAGGCTGCAAATTTTGTTAGTCTTATGGCTGATGAGGCGAAGGTGGCCCAGGCTGATACTCACGCGCTTACGCTGGCGGGCTGGACAGGGAACGCAGCCATCGTAAATGCCGTATTTTTCGGGCTTATTGCGTCGTGGGCTTATATGGAGAGCGTGCTGGATGTAAGGCTTCTGCTTTCGGGCGGAAAGGTCTCTGTTATGAAAAGCCCGGCAGAGTGGACGACTACAGACCTTCTGACTCTTCCACAGTGGTTTGATGTGAATAAAAAGGCAAAGGAGGGTGCAAATGGAATTACGTATGAAGGTTTCCTGCTTACGATGTCGGCTTTACAGACTGAAAAAACGCTTGGACTACGGTCTCTGGATCTACTCGAGAATTCGGCTCGCCTGCAGGGGGACTACGGAAATCTGAGAATGGATCAGGTAGTTGTGAATGCGGAGTTTTCGTATCAGTACAGCTCTGAGCCGGCATTTTTCTCACTGTTTGCGCTGTCGGACCAGAGATTTCCTGCGTTAAAGCTTTTAAGAACAAGAGAGATGACTTACCTAAGTGACTAAAATTCATAATGCAGTCCTTTTAGCGGAGTGCCTTTCGGATGCATAGACTTTCTGACTGGGCACAAACGCATACAATGGCTTCAGGCATATCCAGAGGGGCACTGCATTAAGGGGACTGTATTATGAAAAGGATTTTTCTTGAAAAAATAAAAGGATTTTTTACTTATGAGGCAGCCATCCTGCTTCCACTGTTTGCTTTTTTCTCACTTGTTTTTCTTCTGCTTTTCAGGGCACTTTCGTTTCAGTGGGGACTTACAGAGTCTGTATACGAAGCCTCTGCGCACTTAGCCCTTACAGGAGATGCCACGATTGATATCGGAAAGGACAAGGCAGATGGAGAGGGGATAAGCGCGATAAATGTCGGGAGTGTTTTTCTGGCCTGTTCGGGGAAGATTGCGGAGAACGATATCAGCCAGAAATTTCTGGATAATAATCTGAGTATCTTAAACTATGCAGCCTCAAATGTGGATGACAGGGATATAGATGTAAAGGTCACGACTTCTATGCCTCTTCTTGCCGGCCACAGCTTTTTCGGAAAAAAGGGCTATGAGCTGGGCACGAGAGTCTGTGTCAGGCGGTGGAATGGTTTTGATCCGGCAAACGGTGCTGACAGCAGTGGTGATACTGTATATGTGACGGAGCAGGGAGAGGTGTATCATGAGAGCCTGAACTGTACCTATATCAAGCTTTCGATTCATACGACAAGTCCGTCGTTTCTGGGGACAATCCGGTCGAAGGATGGGAGCATCTATTATCCCTGTGAGGAGTGCGGCAACGCGATTTCAGGAGTCTGCTATTACACTGACTACGGAACGAGAGCTCATTCCTCGCTTACCTGCAGCAAGCTGAAGCGTACAATTAAGGCGATACCAAGGTCTGAAGCCGTGAAAAAATACCGTCCATGCAGCAAGTGCACAGGAGGCAGTGACTGATGACCGAGCTTGTTATTGTTTTTCTTATCCTTATTGTCTTAAGTATCGAGGACATAAGGTGGAAAGAGGTGCATGCGGCGCTTCTGTTTGCGTTTTTTGGTGGAGGGTGCATCTATTACCTGATTGTGAGGCAGTTTGATCTGGACATGTTCATCGGAGGAATCGTCTCTGGTGCTGTGATACTGCTTCTTTCACTAATTTCAAGGGAGAAGCTTGGCAGCGCCGATGGCATTGTTTTCGCTTCTACCGGTGCTTTTTTAGGACTTAATGAGAACCTGGCGCTGATACTTCTTTCGATACTGTCGGCTGGGATAGGCGGAGGCGTGATGGCGTTTATTTTTAAAAGAAAGGGAGAAGAATCGATGCCCCTTATCCCATTTATTGCGGTTGGGACAGCGATTCTTGCAGGGACAAAGCTATGATAAAAAAGATTTTGGAATTTTTAAAGAAAAAATACGGGGCCTACTATACCCTTGAGGCGGCCTGGATGTTCGGACTTGCAGTGATTGTATTTTTCTCGGTCATTTTTCTAAGCTTTAATCTGTACCATGAGACTGTTGGTGAGATAAAGCGGGTTGGCCCTGCAAAAATAGAAGCTGTTAAGGAGTTCAGGACTATTAATTCTGTAAGGGATACAGCTGGTGTGCTGACTGGTCATTGATGAAAGGAGGGGCAAAATGGACGTAAGCTATCAGAGAAGTCCGAACAGGAGCTACATGATCCTGTCCGGCGAAGAATCAGGTGAAGGTTATGAGGAGGAGATGCTCAGGCAGAATGCGGTCACTCTGCTTCTTTCATTTTATATGATTGAACTCGACAAGGGACTTCAGGTGTGGTACGACATCACGAGACTGCGCTCGGTCAGGGATATCGTAAGGCAGGAGGGCGTTACCGTCGAGAATATCTATATGTTTTTAAACGGTATTGCCACTGCGTTTTCGATGCTTTCGCAGTATCTGATAAGTCAGAAAAATATTATTATAGATCCTGATACTGTGTATTTTGACAGGGAAACGCCTCCTGGAGTAAGGCTCTGCTACTGCCCGCTGGTGCATGAGGATTACAGCGCACAGCTGCAGGGACTGATGTCGTTTTTTATGGAGGAGGTCGACCATGAAAAGGACCAGATAACAAAGCTTGTATACGAGCTCTATGAGATGTGTCAGGACCCGGTGTCGCTCGAGGAGCTGGTCGATGCTGTAAGGCGTGAGATGCCGGATGACATTAATGAGAAAGCGGTAATTAAGGATATATCTTTTGATGGGCCGATTTCAAGGGAACCAGGGGAATTTTCTGTGCAGCAGGATTTAGAACAGTCTTATTTGTCTAAGGATGCGGAGCCGTCATCTACATCCAAGGATAGAAAGCTGTTTTCTTCAAAGGAACGAAGAACTTTTACTCCGTCTAAGGATCGGATGATCAGCGAATACAGCAGTGATCCTTATGAGGAGGAGCAAGCTGTCATTCCAAAGAAAAAAGCTAAAAGATGGGACAATATGTCTTTAGGAGAGAGGATTAAGGGATTTTTTGCTGAAAAATTCCCAGTCCTGGCTAAAACTGGAAAAAAGGGCAGGAAAAATCAGGAGGACCAGAGTGATGCTCCTCACGATTTCTCTCAGGATTTTGTGTTTGACCCGGATACAGATATTCTCACAAAGACTGTATTTATGAAGCCTGAAAATGAGAATGATCATACATCGGAGGCTGGTTTTCAGGGCGTGCTGATCTATGACGGTAAGGACGGGGAGCAAAACCACTATATAAATGGCTCGAGCTTCAGGATTGGCAGCCAGGAAAATGATAATGAGGCTGTGCTGCATTCGAAGGTGGTCAGCCGTCACCATGCTATGATAACAAAGTCTGGCAGCAGTTTTTTTATAGAGGATCTGAATTCGACAAACGGGACCTATGTGAATGGGACTCTTTTACCTTATCATGATAAGGTAAAGCTTAAGAAAATGGATCAGATAGTTTTTGCAGATGTGGCTTATCATATCATTTGATTTTATTGCCCCAAGAGCTTATACTATTAGAGATGGTGTACGTTCATCTCAAATAAAAAGCAAGGGGCTTTACTTATGAAGATAAATATATACTATGGCGGCAGGGGAGTCCTCGATGATCCGACCATTTACGTGCTTTCACAGACTGAGAAAGTTTTAGGTGAGCTGCGCGTAGAGGTTAACCGGTATAATATTTACGAGGCGAAGAATTCTATTTCTACTCTGCCTTCTACTCTAAAAGGGGTGGATGGAATTATCCTGGCCACGACTGTTGAGTGGCTTGGAATCGGCGGGTTCATGACTCAGTTTCTCGATGCCTGCTGGCTTTATGGAGACAAGGACGAGATTGCGAAGATCTACATGCAGCCTATCGTCATTTCGACTACCTATGGTGAGAGAGAAGCTGTGCTTACACTTGAGAATGCATGGCAGATCCTTGGAGGCCAGCTCTGCAGCGGCTTCTGCGGATATGTGGACGGAGTCTCGACTATTAGAGACAATCCCGAATATCACCGTATCATTGAAAAGAAGGCTGAGAACCTTTACAGGACTATCTCTTCTCATACAAAGAGTCTGCCAAGCAGTAATCAGGCGGTAAGACAGTCTGTCCTTCGTACACGGACTATGCAGCTTACTCCACAGGAGAGTGAGCAGCTTTCTGAGTATGCTGCCGACGATGCCTATGTGGCTCAGCAGAAGGAGGATATAAAGGAGCTGTCTTCTATGTACAGAAGTCTCCTCGGAAATGACGGAGAGAAGGCTGAAACTGAGTTCTTAAACGCTTTTCAGTCTCATTTCCATGAGAAGGCCGATCTTTCGATGACTGCGGCTTTTCTGATTGAGGGCAGAGACAAGCCTTTAGTGGTAAAAGTAAACGGGTCTGACCTGAATGTGGCCTATGAGGATTGTAATAGTGCAAAGGTCATGGCTCATCTGACTGAGGGTACTATGAATGAGATCACTTCTGGCAGGATGACTTTCCAGAGAGCTTTTAATACTGGTCTTATGACAGCGAAGGGTACCTTTGCTGATCTGAGAATTTTGGACGATATATTTATCTTTTCATAACAGGAGGCAACACAAATGAAAGATGACAACTGCATTTTCTGCAAGCTTGCAAATGGTGATATCCCTACGAATAAAATCTACGAGGATGACCTTTTTACAGTAATTCTCGATGCGGATCCGGTAAGCCGTGGTCATGCTCTTATTCTTCCAAAGAATCACTATGCGAATATTTTTGAGCTGGGTGATAAGGAGGCTGCGGCCATCTTCCCATTAGCGAAGAAGCTTGCTGCTCATATGAAGGATGTGCTTGGCTGCGATGGCTTTAATGTGCTCCAGAATAATGGTGAGACTGCTGGCCAGTCTGTTTTCCATTTCCATATGCATCTGATTCCGAGATATAAGGATGCGCCAAACAATGATGGCCTTCTCGGCTTTACACATGCGGGGCTTTCTGAGGATGAGATAAAAGAGATCTGCAAGAAATTACAGTAAATAACAGCCTGCATTCGAATTGACCTGAATGTCATTCGTTTGCAGGCTTTTTTATTTAACCGTGTCAAAACGCGACAATCGTTCGCCATTTATCGTGGCAGTTGTTGTTAAAGTGAATTCTCTTTTATCAAATCTACAATTTTCTTAATAGAGTCCATCTGTCCGCTTTCTGACATGGCTTTCTTGTATTCGTCCTTATGGTCGGCTACGTAGTGAATCGCCTCGGAAAGCGTTTTTTCATTTACCTGTTCCTCCTCTATGACGTAGGAGAAGCCCTGCTTCTTAAAGGAGTTTGCGTTAAGTATCTGGTCGCCGCGGGAGGCGTTTCTCGATAGTGGGATCAGGATATTTGGCTTGTGGAGTGCTAACAGCTCACAGATGGCGTTCGCGCCGGCTCTTGATATCACAAGGTCTGCTGCTGCGAACAGGTCTGGAAGCTCCTTACTGATGTATTCGTACTGTACATAGCCCTTCTTTCCATCGAGCGAGTGGTCGATATTTCCCTTGCCACAGAGGTGGATGATCTCGAATCTTTCGAGCAGCTCGTCTAAAGCTCCTCTGACCGCGTTATTTATGAATACTGAACCGAGAGAGCCTCCTATAATAAGAAGGATTGGCTTTTCTCCTGGGAGTCCTGTGAATTCAAGGGCTTTCTGCCTGTCTCCGTGGAGAAGCTGCTGCCTGATCGGTGAGCCGGTGAGGACGCCCTTTCCCTCCGGAAGGTATTTAAGAGTTTCCGGGAAATTACAGCAGATCTTTACGGCTCCGCGCATTGCTATTCGGTTTGCAAGACCCGGGGTCATATCGGACTCGTGAATTATGGCTGGTACGTGCAGTGATTTGGCCGCCAGTACTACAGGTACGGATACAAATCCACCCTTGCTGAAGATGATGGCCGGTTTGATTTTCTTAATTAAAGAGCGGGCCTGTCCATAGCCGTGGATTACGCGGAATGGATCCGAAAAGTTCTTCCAATCGAAGTAACGGCGAAGCTTTCCTGAGCTGATCCCGTGATACGGTATTCCTTCCTTTTCGATAAGCTCTTTCTCCATTCCGTTGTAGGAGCCGATGTACTCGACCTCATAGCCGGCCTCCTTTAAGGCCGGGAGAAGTGCAATGTTCGGGGTGACATGTCCGGCAGTGCCTCCACCGGTAAGTATTATTTTCTTCATTAGGATTTAACCTCTTTCATTAGCATTCTGTGATTATACTGTTATAAAAATATTCTTGATTGATAAAAAATATAACAGATTAGTTAGAACTATGATAAAAATTTAAGCAGTTAAGTTTTTTTGTGTTCAAACTAACAGTTTTATGATACAATTCATTAGGAAAAAGTCAAGTCATCCGGCAAAAGACTCGCCGGATTTATGGAGGTACTTAAAATGACCAATTGGAACAATCTGGATACACTGGCTACTTATAAAGAGCTTCAGCAGTCTACACCAGTTGACGTAAAGGATGTCATGAGTGGTGAGAACGGAGCTAAGAGGGTTAAGAATTATCAGGTACCTATGGCAGCAGGCTTTGTATTTAACTATGCAGCAAGACCTGTTGACGACGATATTCTCAAGGCTCTTGTAGTTTTAGCAAATGAGGCTCAGCTCGCTGATAAATTCGAGGAGCTTTATAATGGAGCAGTTATAAATACAGGAGAGAACAGACTCGTTCTTCATCATCTGACCAGAGGACAGCTGGGCAAGGATGTAATTGCCGATGGCGTAAATAAGAGAGATTTCTATGTAGAGCAGCAGAAGAGAATCGCTGACTTCGCTGATAAGGTTCACAATGGTGAAATCGTAAATGAAAAGGGCGAGAAGTTCACCTCTGTAGTACAGATAGGTATCGGCGGAAGCGACCTTGGTCCTCGTGCCATGTATATCGCTCTTGAGAACTGGGCTAAGAAGAACGGTAAGTTCAAAATGGATGCTCACTTCATCAGTAATGTAGATCCTGATGATGCTTCAGCTGTTCTTGCTGATGTAGATGTAGCTCATGCTATCTTCATTCTCGTATCAAAGTCTGGTACTACTCTTGAGACTCTTACAAATGAGTCATTCGTAAAGGACGCTTTAACTAAAGAGGGCCTTGATCCTGCTAAGCATATGATCGCTGTAACCAGTGAGACTTCTCCACTCGCAAAGAGCCCGGATTATCTCAGTGCTTTCTATATGGACGACTATATCGGAGGCCGTTACTCTTCAACTTCTGCTGTAGGTGGAGCTGTTCTTTCGCTGGCTTATGGACCTGATGTATTCGCTGACTTCCTCAAGGGTGCTGCAGAAGAGGATAAGATTGCTGCTGAGAGAGATCCTATGAAGAATCCTGATATGCTCGATGCCTTAATTGGTGTATATGAGAGAAACGTTCTTGGATATCCAAGTACCGCTGTTCTTCCATACTCACAGGCTTTAAGCCGTTTCCCTGCTCATTTACAGCAGCTCGATATGGAGTCAAACGGTAAGTCTGTAAACCGTTTCGGAGATCCTGTTTCTTATCCTACTGGTCCTGTAATCTTTGGTGAGCCGGGAACCAATGGTCAGCATTCTTTCTATCAGCTGCTTCATCAGGGTACTGATATCGTTCCTCTTCAGTTCATCGGTTTCAAGAAGAGCCAGCTCGAGAACGATGTAGAAATCCAGGGTTCTACCAGCCAGCAGAAGCTCAAGGCTAATGTGGCTGCTCAGATCGTGGCTTTCGCCTGCGGTAAGTCTGATGAGAATCTGAACAAGAACTTCAGAGGTGGCAGACCTTCAAGTATCATCGTCGGTGAGCAGGTAACTCCTGAGGCTCTTGGCGCTCTGCTCGCTCACTTCGAGAACAAGGTAATGTTCCAGGGATTCCTGTGGAATGTCAACAGCTTCGACCAGGAGGGCGTTCAGCTCGGTAAGACTCTCGCTAAGAAGGTTCTTGCTGGTGATATGTCTGATGCTCTTAAAGAGTACGCTGATCTCCTCGAAATCTGAAAAAACATCTGTCCGCAAAGCAGGGCTCTGGCACTGCAGATGCAGATATAAATGAAAAACAGCTGTCACAGCTCATGACTGTTCAGGTCAAAAGCTCTGTGGCAGCTTTTTTAGTCCTGCGGATCCGAGGTATATGTCTCGGATATGTCTATGGCTGTTTCCTTATCGACCTCTTTTATCTCTTCATCAAATCCACGCAGCGCATCGAATGGGGCGAAAATCTTCGCACGGTTTAAGATATCCATACGCTGGTGGTGCAGCTCGGGACGGGGCAGGTCTATGATATCTGAATATTTGCTGGCGACAGATCTGCCGGCAGCTGTCCATTTATAATCGTCAGCTGAATTCGAGCGTTCGGCCACACTTCTATTATCAGAATCTGATTTTTCGCCTATACTTCTATCAGCAGAATCAAGACTGTGATCATCAATTCTATCATCAGAGCTCATGCCTTGTGTCCTCCTATCTGACCATTTCTCTCAATCATCGTGGCGCCTTCGAGGAGGTTTGTACCCTTCAGGACTGCGTTCTTGCCGTACTTGTGGCGCATGTCGAGTAGGGCATCCTGAAGCTTCTGTTCCTTCATGCTTTCTTCGGTATCGTGAAAAAGTGTCATCTGTGTAAAACCACTGTCAGCAGCAACTCTGTTCGCACAGAGGGTAATCCTTCTGACAGAGAGGGAGCGGTCGACAATCTGCGTGAAAAGCTTCTCACATGCTGGGATGATGTCTGTATAAAGGGATGTGGGTTTCGGAAGCTTAGTGCTTCCGTGTGCTCCCTTTGGGACAAGCCGCCCGTAATGGTCGATATGCAGCGGACCAGTGTATGTGCCGTTATCTACGTCTATTCGGTCGTAGCCGATATCCATCGTGATGCTGTCTGTCATGAGTCCCTTCTCGGTAAGCTGCCAGACTAAGCTGTCGGCCATCTCCGTAACTATGATGCGGGCCTTCTCATAAGGATAAGGGCTCGAAAGGACCTGCCCCTCTGAGATGCTGTTCGTCGAAGGTCGGTAGTCCTTGATCTGCTTCATCGTGCATGGCTCATAGCCCCAGGCGTGGTCTATCATGAGCTCGGCATCGACGCCGAATTCTCTGAACAGCAGATCCTCGTTCGTAAGCGAAAATCTGGCGAGATCTCCCATCGTAAAAATACCCAGCCGTTTCAGGTGACGGACTGTACCGGGGCCGGTCATCCAGAAATCTGTAAGAGGCTTGTGATCCCAGAGCAGATAGCGGAAGGACTCCTCTGTAAGCTCCGCGACGCGGACGCCGTCCTTATCGGCGGGCGCGTGCTTGGCTACGATATCCATAGAAATCTTCGCTAAGTAGAGGTTCGATCCTATGCCGGCGGTCGCGGTTATGCCGGTCGTATACAGCACTTCGCGGATCATAGTCATAGCCAGATCATGAGCGCTCATGCCATAGAGCTTCAGATATGAAGTTACATCGAGGAAGACCTCATCAATACTGTAGACTAAGGTGTCATCTGATGAGATGTATTTACCATAGATACCATAGATCTGGGCAGACTTCTTCAGGTAGGCTGCCATCTGAGGCTTCGCGATATAGAATGAGAGCTTGAGGGATGGGTCGGCAGCCAGGGCTTCAGAATTAAATGACTCTCCATGAAAGCCGGAATAGCCCAGCCTTTTGGCGCGTAGCAGGCGGTCAGAATTGATCTGCTTTACGGCCTGGATCACCTCAAAGAGGCGGGCGCGACCAGGAATGCCATATGCCTTCAGAGAGGGGGAAACGGCAAGGCAGATGGTCTTCTCGGTGCGGGAAGCGTCGGCTACCACGAGATTTGTCGTAAGCGGATCGAGACCTCTGAAAGCGCACTCCGCAGAGGCATAGTATGACTTAAGGTCGATAGCGATGTATGTGTGGCCTGCCACAGAAGTATGCCTCCTTTCAAAAAAAGTGGCAGTGTAAAAATAAAATCAGCTCATTTCTACAAACCACCGTCCTACCCGTGATGGAAACAGGCGGCTGGCCCGTTCAAAAAACAGGTGCTTCTCCTGATCTCCAATCACGATAGTGTAGCAGTCTCCGGCATTTCCGCTGCCGGCCTCAGAGGCGGCAGGGCGGAAATCACGGACTGTAACAGGCAGGACGCGGCCGTTCCAGGTAATGGAAACGGGCTGCATGTATCCGGTCTGGTCAAAGACCGATTCCACTGTCACATAAATGCGTTTCGATTTATCTCCTTCCATTATAGCATTTCCGTCAGACATAATGCACCTCCACCAAAAATAAAGTTCATATGTTCGATGATTAAATGCTAGCACACCTGTTCGAAAAAGTCAATCACAAAATAGAATGAACGTTCGACAAACCAAACACAAGATATAGCTGACTCAGAGCTTATATCCGCGGGGAGTGACCATTTTTCCATTGATCACAGTTGTCTGGCTGTTCCCGATAAAAACGGTGGTAAGCATGTCTACAGGGGTATCTTTCAGTTCCGAAAGAGTCGTAATCTGCTGCATCTGTCCATCCCGTCCTATATTTTTTACAAGACCACAGATGGTATCAGATGACTTGTGCTTTAAGATGATCCCGCAGGCGCGTGACAGATAGTCCTTGCGCTTGTGGCTGGCCGGATTATACAGAACGATGACAAAATCAGCAGCGGCAGCTGCCTCAAGCCTCTGTTCTATCAGAGCCCACGGAGTCAGCAGATCGCTGAGCGAAATAACTGAAAAGTCGTGAGAAAGCGGCGCGCCGAGGATGGCTCCGCCTGACTGGCAGGCTGAAACTCCGGGAATAACCTCGGTCTCAACCTCCGGATGATCCTCAAGAATTTTAAGCATAAGGCCGGCCATCCCGTAGACACCGGCGTCGCCGCTGCAGATCAGAGCTACATTGTGGCCGGCGAGCGCGAATTCAGCGGCTTTTTTACACCTTTCGACCTCGCCGCGCATCTCAGTGCAGAAGACCTCCTTGCCCTTTATCAGGTCGCTTACGAGGTCCACATAGAGCCGGTAACCGGTTACGACATCGGCATTTTTTATAGCGTTAATGGCTCTGACAGTCATGTCATCATAACCGCCAGGCCCGATTCCTACGATGCTAAGCATATATTCCTCCTGAAAAATTCAAACCAGATTTCTTCCAGTTTACCATATAAACCACTTATAGGTAACTCAAATTTCCTGTATTCCAAAGTTCGCATTGAATGTGACAAGCCTTAGTAAGTAGAAAAATTCCCGCTTGATTTTTTCAGAAAAAATATGCTATAGTTTCTAGCGGACTTAAAAATTACAGATATCGCACGTTGGTAAACGTTTCATTCCAGCGTGCGGTATTTTTTTGTGCAAAAAAGATCCAGGAAAGGATGGATGAAAATGGAACAGGAAAACAAGATGGGTACTGAAAAAATTTCATCAGTGCTTCTGAAGATGGGAATCCCGGTCATACTGTCGATGGTACTCCAGGCTATGTACAATATCGTCGATTCAATGTTTGTCTCGAGAATGCCGGATACGCCGGGAATACCGCACACAGGAGAACTGGCAGTCAATGCGCTGACTCTGGCTTTCCCAGTGCAGATGCTTATTATCGCATTCGGAATAGGAACCGGAGTGGGCATGGGCGCAATGCTTTCGAGACAGCTTGGTGAAGGAGACAGAAAAGGAGCCTCGAGGACGGCAGGAAACGGAATTTTTCTGTCAATAGTCATATATCTCGTATTCCTGGTATTCGCATTTGTCGGCATTAGAGCGTATCTGCTCACTCAGTCGAAGGATGAAGTGGTGCTTTCGATGGCGCAGGACTACCTGTTCATCTGCACGGCTCTCGGTATGTTTTCGCTGCTTTTCTCTATTTTTGAAAAAATGCTGCAGTCCACAGGAAAGACCATATATTCGACAACGGCACAGGTGCTCGGTGCGCTGACCAATATAGTCATGGATCCTATAATGATCTACGGCCTGCTGGGCTTTCCAAGGCTGGGAGTAAAGGGAGCAGCCTATGCGACAGTTCTCGGACAGGCGGTTTCATTTTTCATAGCTCTGATACTTCAGATAGCGAAAAACCGTGAGATCTCCATAAATCTCCGTTACTGGAAGCCGGGCATCAGGACCATAGGCGGTATCTATTCGATAGGAGTTTCGGCTATCATAATGCAGGCTCTGATGAGCTTCATGACATATGGCGTCAACATAATCTTCGGGCAGGTATCGGCAAGCGCGGTAACGGCTTATGGTATTTTTTACAAGATCCAGCAGTTCGTCTACTTCGCGGCATTCGGACTCAGGGATTCGATAACTCCTCTGATATCTTATAACTATGGAAAAGGCTCCTACAAGCGTGTAAAGGAAGGCGTGAAGTGGGGCATGACAGATACGACTGTCGTGATGATTATCGGCGTTGTGATCCTGGAAGCCAGAGCACATCCGCTGGCGCAGATATTCGGCCTTACAGCAGGAACGGAGCATCTGTGCGTGCTGGCGATGAGGATAGTGGCTACAGGATTTATATTCGCGGGGATCAATATAGCTTCGCAGGGTGTATTCCAGGCGCTGATGTCGGGCAACAGCTCGCTTATAGTATCATTCCTCAGGCTTCTGGTGATACCGCTTCCTCTGGCCTACGCCTTCACACTTTTAAAAAATGCAGAAGACGTTATGTGGTGGGCATTCCCGATTGGAGAGGCAGCAGCGGCAGTAGCGGCAGTCCTTCTGCTCAAGCGTGTGTACCGCCTGAAGATCGAGCCGATGAAGAACTGGAGTAAGCAGGAAAAACCAGCCGGGAACAATCCAGGAAAGTGTCCCGGGAATGACAGATGAACATGTACATGCTTTTTCAGGACACATGGTAAAAATCAGAAACCGGAGAAAATGCAAATGACACAGGAAGAAAGAAGATTATATCTTATAAGGGAACTTCAGAAGCAGATGCCCGAATATGCCGGGTATCAGATACCGCGGGATGAGCAGGGACAGCGATATTTACTGAAAGCACTGTTAAATGTACGGCCCGTGCAGCCGGCACCGGAGGAGTTTACACGAATTCAGAACGAATATCTTCAGGAGAGAGCAAAAGAAAAAGGTATAACAGATATCATGGAGCTAGGCTCTGTTCCTTCGGATGAACGCCTGATCCTCTGGCAGGGGGGATATCACAACGCTTAAATGTGATGCGATCGTGAATGCCAGCAACAATTCACTCACGGGCTGCTGGAATCCGGAACATTTATGTGTGGATAATCTGATTCAGACCTACTCAGGCTATCAGACACGTCAGGATGGGGCCGCATACATGGAAAAACAGAGAAAGATCCACGGCCGTGACTATGTCCAGCCCACAGCAGTTCCGATGATCACTTCGGCCTATAATCTGCCGTCAAAGTACATCATCCATGTCGTCGGTCCGATCGTCTCACCGTATCTGACAGAGGAGTATAAACAGCAGCTGGCAGAGTGCTATCGGAGAAGCCTCGACCTTGCAGTTGAGAATGGGTGCGAGAATATTGCCTTCTGCTGCATCTCCACTGGTGTATTTATGTTCCCGCCACATAAGGCAGCACAGATAGCAGTTGCCACAGTAAAACAGTGGCTTGATGAGCATCCTGACAGCTGCATGAAGAAAGTGGTCTTCAACGTGTATAAGGACAGCGATCTGGTAATTTATGAGAAGCTGCTCGGAGTTTCGGATTAACAGGAACTCAGAAAAATAATAATGTGAATTCGGCACAAAGTATTTAAAATAATATGAACAAGGGAGAACTGATGAAGATATGTGACAAACTGGATTGTGACATCGGTGACCTGGTGCATCATGTGAGACCTGTTGAAGAAAATGGCAGGGGAAATCTGTGAATATCTTTGTGAAGTTCACAATTTCATTAAAAATTTTATAAAACAGAATAATACATATCATCTAATGTTACCAGCATAACGCCTTTCGGATCACAGTTTTCTTTTATCCATTTCGTAAATCCGCTCTTAGAAAACAGCATGAAAAGCCTTGTCTTATATCCACCTTTCAGAAGCCCGTCTCTTTCTTTTAATGTTTCAAAAACCTCTTTATCGAGAAGTTCATTTTTATACTTACATTCGCCAAGAACAGCTTCCTTCGTTCGTGGGTTTATACCTACTACATCAATATCGGTCTGTTCTTTCTTCTTAGGATCTGTGCCCCACCATTTTCCTGTCTTTGTCACAAGAAATGGCAATTTTCTGTCTGCATTCAGATAGAGCAGATACTGTCTGCACATCTCCTCAAACACACTTCCCATAAAATCCGACAGATACGGCTTTACCTGATCCTCGTAGTACAGTTCTCCGTCACCGGACTCTATCAGATCTGTCCCATCTGGCACGAACCTGTACCAGAAGCTGAAGCTCGTATCTTTGAAAATATACTGATTCTTCTTATTATTTTTCTCATCAGTTATAGCAGATTCTTTTTTTATTATCCCCGTAGTGATCAGCTTCGGGAGAGCATGGGATACCACGGTATTTTCCAGATGAGCCTTTTCAGAAATATCATTTACCTTTGTTCTGCCGGCTGATACAGCATCTATTATCGAGTTATACATGGCTACGTTGCGATATTCCTGCGTAAGGAGATTCGACGGTTCCTCATACATATACCCATCTTTTGAAAAGAAAAGATCTGCTATATTCTGATCCGCAGTCTTCTCTTCATCAAAAAGAGACAGATATTTTGCCACTCCTCCCGTAATGCCATATACTAAAGCCTTGTCTTCCGGTGAGTACGACTGCACAAACTCCGCCGATTCCCTGTATCCGAACGGTTCGACCTTCATCTGTGCTGTGCGCCTGCCATACAGAGGGCTTTTTTCACTCAACACCTCATCCTCCATAAAACTGACCGATGAACCGCTGAGGATAAGGAACATCCTGCTACTCTGAAACCTGTCATCAATATAGTTCTGAAGTACAGATAATATGCCTCTGTCCGCCTCTGCCAGATATGGGAATTCATCAATCACAACTATCACTCTGTCTTCCGCACACTGCTCTGCAAGAAAATCGAATACAGACTCAATAGTATTAAAAGAAAGGAACCTCATCTTCGGAGCAAAGGCATCTAATACTTTATTCCCGAAAATCTCTGTATTCTTCTCAATGCTGCTTCTGACTGCTGTAAAATATACGCACTTCTTACCCTCACAGAATTTCTTCAGCAGAGTAGTCTTGCCTACTCTCCGTCTTCCATAGACAATACACATCTGAAAAGAATCCTTGTCATATAAGGATGATAAAGTACCGAGTTCCTGAGTACGTCCGATAAAGTTCATATAAAATCTCCAGAAAAAATAATGAAGTTAATTTCATTGAAATTAACTTCATTATAAATTATCAGATTGCTTATGTCAATATATCATACATCCGCTTTCTGACTTCCTTCTCAACGGATTCAACAATATTTATAATTTCATGATGCTGGGGTCAAAAGGTCCCAGCAACCATGTTAACATTTGATGTTTCTTAACACCATTCTGTACCTTGAAAAGTTCACACAAACTTGAGAAATCTCAAAGATCTCGGGGTTTTCTGACTGGCTTTACTGTATAATAGAAG
>ONBW01000064.1 GCA_900316165.1 uncultured Lachnospiraceae bacterium
TCCATTCTTCTTAACGCATTTCTGCCTGAGGATCTCACCTGTTGGGCAATACACAAGATTTGCTTCCGGATCTCTTACAAAATATCCCTCTTTTGCTTTTGCAAGCATTTCTTCAGATGTACCATATATTGACTTTGGAGCCTGATCATTATCTTCCTTTACCTTCCTACGGACTTCCTTTACTTCCATGCCTTCTATGACACCTTTATAAGCATCTGGTATCACGCCCGCATGGAGACATTTCTTCAGATCTTCTGGTTTGGTACTTGATGCATCAGTATCATTTTCTTCGTATTCCGTTTCAATCTCATAACCATCCTTACCATCGTCGGTAATGACATTTGGAATTATGCCGTTTTCATATCCTTTATCAGCAACAGCTTCCACAATACTGTCTGGGGATTCCTCTTTGATATGTGCCATAGTCGACTCTATCATTCCGTGATCAGTGACCTGATTCGTCATATTGAAATCCCTTATCAGATGTGTATTAGAATCAACTGCCGTCTGCGGATTAAACGCTACAGCAAAACCATTCTTGTTCTTCATTAGTTTTGCATCTGCATCAGTGAGTGATAACTGTGATGCCCCTGATTCTTCCATCATCTGCTGATACTGCTTGTATCTGGCAAGCCGTTCTTCTGCTTCTTTAAGTTTATTCTCCAGTTCTTCTTTAGAAAGACTGTCACTCTGATCATCGAGGTCTTCTTCCTCATCAGCTTCCCTGAGGAGTCTCAGATATTCGTCCGTATGGCCATTCAGCCATTTAATCCTGTCATCGAGTTTGCTCTTAGTGAAGTTGTTGTCCTTTGAATTATTGGCTGTAAACTTGCTGCCGTCAATCGATGCAAATCCCCATTCTACCGCTCCCGAAATCCTTCTGTTGAATTCATGAAAAATAGATTTGATGCAGTCAATGTTATTTTTCCTGAAATCAGAGATGGTACGAAAGTCAGGCTCTACTCCACCGATCAACCACTTCACCTCAAGGTTGGTCTTACAGCTTTCTGCCAGTTTTCTTGAAGACCTGATACCTTTGCGGCTGCCGTAAATATACAGCTTTAGAAGTCCTTTCGGATCATAAGCAGGTCTTCCCTCACTGCTTGCTTCTTTTATCTCATATTTACTAAGATCAAGACTTTTTACAAAAGCATCGATCAGTCTTGCAATACTCTCTGGATCTACCAGGCTGTCCCATGAACACATCATGAACTGGTCACGGTCAAATGTCTTAACGTATGGCATAATCAGATCACCTCAACTACAACATTTTGATAGTCTAATTATACCACTAAAGTGCCTGTAAATGGCGGTTTTGTGCGGATTTTTACCAATTTTTCAATGTACTGTATTATATCTTTAGCACCACAATATGTAGTGATTTTGATATTTTAATCATGCCCTAGTTTTCGGACAGTCTCCCCCACAAGTCAATATGACGTATTTCACAAAATTTTAATATTAATTTTGTGCACTTTTCACAAAATTATTTTTAATGAAATATTTAACTTCCAATTAAAGGGAAAAATTAATCTATGCTGCCTGCGCAAACGGTTGGTAAAAATGCACAAAAAGTATGTGAATTTTTTGTGAAATTTGCCATCTTGATAGAATAAAGAAAAAAATATATTATTTACATAAACCGGTTGCGCACTTTTATATGACAGTTTTTCTGTCATTTACGAAAGGAGTTAAAATGTTAAAAAAGCACAGCAAAAAACGCATCACCTCTCTTCTGATGTCGTTTATTTTTGCGTTCACGCTGGTTTTCAGTATGAACGGAATCGCAGCAAAGGCAGCTGAAACAAATGCCACCGAAGAGACCCGTACAAAACTGTTTATCAAGACAAGCGACACAGTAAAAGAGCTTTACTTCGCTATCTGGAACGGTGACAAGACAGCGCTCTCATTTGTAAAGAGCGACGGAAATGAATACAGTGACTATTTCGGATGGGGAAGCACACAGGCAAAGCTTAAGAGTCTCTCAACCGACAGCAGTATTTTTTCAATAGAACTCTCAGTCGATAACGACGGTGACAAAGGCGGAGGCTTCGGTATCTATCCTGACGCAAAGGGCAGTGAGGATACCAGGCTTTTGAATTCCTGGGAAGATGATAACCTGAAGACGCTCGTCTCATATAAGGGAAAGCCGGTAGTTCTCGATCTCACAGATGCGAAAAATCCCAAGTTCTCAGATGACCTCAAATCATTTGGAATAACCGGTAAAGACGCAGCATTTTCTGAAAAAGCTGATACTACAGCTCTCGACAGGGAAGTAACAGATGAAATCCGTGGAATGGACATCTCCTCATACATCTCTATCCAGGATGCATATGACCAGATGAACAAGGATGCCTACAACGGCAAGAAAGACTACGGTTTCAAGGATTTTGATGGAAACATCATCAGAGATCAGGCATTTTTCGACTTCCTCGCAAAGCAGGGAATGAACTGGGCCAGAATCAGAATCTGGAATAATCCGTATGACGCAAACGGCAACGGATATGGCGGCGGAAATAACGATCTCGCAAAGGCTGTAAAGCTTGGACAGTGGGCTACAAAGGCCGGTATGAAAGTTCTTATCGACTTCCACTATTCTGACACCTGGGCTGATCCTTCAAGACAGCTGGCTCCAAAGGCGTGGAAATCCTTAAACGGTGACCCAGACAAGACTGCAGCAGCTGTAAAAGAATATACTGCCGCTTCACTTAAAACTCTTCTCGACAACGGTGTTAATGTAAAAATGGTCCAGGTCGGAAACGAGACCAACAACGGTATCGCCGGTGTCAAAGCATCCGGTAACTGGACTGACAATGTCGATAAAGTATATCAGGCAGGCTGCGAGGCAGTTCATGAAGCTGGTGATGGAAGCATCCTCGCTGTCATTCATCTGACAAATATCGGAACAGAGGAAATCACAGATGCCGGATATCTCGCCGCCTATGATAAGAACAGCGACGGCACTGCTGACGGTGTAGACTACGATGTATTCGGAACTACATATTATCCGTTCTGGGGCGGAAGCATCGACAATATCAATTCGACACTCTCAACAATCGCCCGCACCTACCACAAGCAGACATATGTGGCTGAGACTTCATATGCTTACACTCTCGATGATATTGATGGTTACACGAATTCCATCTACGAGGGTAACAGTGATACAGGTGCCGGAATCACCTGGCCTTATACTGTACAGGGTATGGCAGAGTCATTCCAGTCTGTAATAAACACAGCAACTTCTGTTACATACGCTGACGGCAGAAAAGCCGGCTATGGCGCATTCTATTGGGAAGGTGACTGGAATGCTCTTCTCGATGTAAGAAATCTCTCAGATGCTGACAAGCAGAAAGCTATAGATTATGAAAAGACTCTCTGGAACAAATATGGCTGCGGCTGGACATCATCATACTCAGGTGAATATGATACTGAAAACGCAGACAGTCAGATTGGTGGAGCTGTAATCGAAAATGAGTCTTTCTTCGGTGCAGACGGCAAAGCTCTAGATTCTATTAAAGCCTTTGACAAGAACTTTAATCCTTCTACAATCAAGGAAGACCTCACTGTAAAGAATGTGAAATATGATACCTCTACTCTCTCACTTGATGCCGGCATAGCACTTACATCCAATCAGCTTGGAAGCGCCGTAGTCTACTACGAGGGCGGAAAGAGAGCTGATGTCTCTATTAACTGGAGCTCAAAGGATATCAAGAACTATAACAAAGCAAGAAAAAGTTCAAAGAATTACGGCAAGACCTATAAGATTTCCGGAACTGTAGATGGAAAGAAGATTACAAGAAAAGTAAAGCTTCTTTACAAAAACCTGTTAAAGAACGCTGGATTCGAAGACACCACTGACTTCAAGAACTGGACTACAAAGTCCACTCAGAATGCCTTAAGTGTAGAACGCGATTCAAGCAATATCTACAATGGCCACGCAGCGCTTAAGTTCTGGGCTGAGAAGGATTTTACTTTTACAGCAAAACAGACTGTTACTGTAAAGACTCCTGGTATCTACAAGCTCTCCATGGTAACCAGCGGTGAATTCACAGGTAAAAAGGATTACGCTTACCTCACCGCAAAAGTAAACGGAAAATCCTACACCAAGAAGGACAGCCTCTACGGCTGGCAGAAATGGACTACTCCTGAAGTAAAGAGCATAAAAATAACTAAGTCCATGATAAAGAAAGGTAAAAACAAGGTTACAATCACTCTTGGAATCAAGGCAGGCGGCGGAACCTGGGGAACCTACGACAACGTTAGATTCGAAAAATACAAGAATATCAAATAAGCTATAATTCAGTTATTATGATGTAAAAGTCTCCGGAGATTACTTTCCAAAAGTAATCTCCGGTTTTTTATGCGCATTATTATTTGCGGTCATATGACCGCATTTTTCTTGACATATGAAATTTACTCTGTATAATATAATCATACGGAGGTTGATTTATGGATGGGAAGGCAAGTAGAGATGACATGGCGTACGATTTTATATAAAGCTTAAAATTGTACATGAAAAAGGATCAGATATTTTGAAGTGTCTTAGTTTTCATGAGGATTGATTTACTTGGAGAAGGTGACATCAATGAAGAGATACTGTGAAAATTGCGGAAAAGAAGTAGAAACCAAAGTTGTACATAAAAAAGAGACCTATGAAGTATATGGTGAACCAATAGATGTTGACGCTGAGGTATTGATATGTGCCAATTGCGGGGAAGAGCTTTATTCTGAAGAGCTTGATACTGCCACACTTGTCAGCGCATATAATAAGTATCGCAAAAGACATAAACTTCTTCTTCCGGCGGAGATCAAAGAGATCAGAGAACAGTATGGCCTCAGTCAGCGTGCATTTTCGAGATTGTTGAATTGGGGAGACAAAACCATTTACAGATATGAAAATGGATCTTTACAGGATAAAGCGCATAACAGCCTGTTGTTGCTTTTACGCGACCCTGAGAATATGAAGACATATCTGACCGAGAACGAAGTTACTCTTGGTAGCAGTCAAAAGAATAAATTATTAATAACAGTGGAGCATCTGGAGCAGAGTAACGAGCATAGAATTGAAAGAAAGTTTTTGGATTTACTTTTTGCAAAACTGCCTAGTGAAGAAAATGGGTATAAAACCTTTGATTACGATAAATTCTACTCGATGGTTTTATTCTTTGCACATAGAGGCGCAGAATTACTGAAAACAAAGCTGATGAAGCTAATGAATTATTCAGACATGATTTTCTATAAAGAAAATGGAATTTCTATATCTGGAGCTCGATATGTACATCTGCCATATGGCCCTGTACCTGAGAATTATGATTTTCTATTTGGAGCGATGGCTGCCGATCATATCGCACATATCGAAATAGATTTTGACAATGGTTATGAGAAGCATAAGGTTATCGCAGACGAAAAAATGCCTACTGGCATTTTATCAGAATCTGAGCTTTCTGTGTTGAAACGAGTATCTGATAAATTTGCAGATTTTGGTTCTGCTGAGATTTCGAGATATTCTCATAATGAGAAAGGCTATTCAGAAACTAATAAAGGACAGATAATTTCATATGCTTATGCGAAGTATATAAATCTCGATTGATTAACTGAAGAAAGCTTTCTGATTGCAAACAAAGCGGTATAGTAATAAAATAATTTAAAGAAGGTGACCTATGATAAAAACTTTTTCCAAAAAAATCTGGGCATTACTGCTCGCGGGAGTATTTCTATTTTCATCGATTGGATGCGGTTCCAACGGAAACGCGCAGACGGCTTCTGCGGACAGTGTTTCTACAAGCGATGCCTCATTAGAAAGGAGTTCTATGAAAACAGTTTCCAAAGAAAAAAACGCTGCAGTAAATTCTTCGACAAAGGCTTCTGACAAAAAGAAAATATCATATAAGTCGATTGCCCGCCCTTCGAAGGATGGCGCTCTCAAAGTGAAAAAGGGCCGCCTCGTAAACTCCAAGGGCAAGGCAGTTCAGCTCCGTGGTATCAGTACACACGGCATCAACTGGTACCCACAGTATGTGAATCAAAAGCTGTTTAAAGAATTCAGTAAGAAATGGAACGCTGATGTCATAAGACTTGCCATGTACACTGCCGAATACAACGGATACACTTCGGGTGGCAGCCAGAAGGATTTAAAAAAACTCGTCTGCGATGGTATTGATTATGCAACAAAGGCTGATATGTATGTGATTGTCGACTGGCATATCTTAAGCGACAATAACCCGAACATGCATAAAAAAGAAGCGAAGGCATTTTTTAAATACATCTCTAAGAAGTACAAGAAATCCAAGAATGTGATCTACGAGATCTGCAATGAACCAAATGGCAATACCTCGTGGGATGACATCAAAAAATACGCCAACTCCGTAATTAAGGTCATCAGGAAAAATGATCCGGATGCTGTGATCATCGTTGGCACTCCTACCTGGTCTCAGGATGTGGACAAGGCCGCTGCGAGCCCGCTCAAATACAAGAATGTGATGTACACTCTGCATTTCTATGCAGCCACCCATAAGGACTACCTGAGGAACAAAATGGTTGCTGCCGTAAAGAAAAAGCTTCCAATCTTCGTTACTGAATTCGGAATCTGCGACGCATCAGGTAATGGCACAATCGATGAAAAGAGCGCAAATACCTGGATCAAGACTCTGAATAAATATGGTATCTCATACTGCATGTGGAGCCTGAGTAACAAGGATGAGTCCGCCTCGATGCTTTTGCCATCATGCAATAAGACCTCTGGACTTAAAAACAGTGACCTGAGAAAATCAGGGAAGTGGCTCTTCAAGACGCTTACCGGCAAGAATGCTTCCGTCCTTAACACTACAAAGTATGATTATGACAATCCTGATTCTGATAGCTCCGATACAGGAAATTCTGGTAGCAACAGTTCTGATTCCAACACCTCCGCTGTCACAGGAGAAAAAGTCATCACAGGCACTTCAGGTTCCATCAAATACACGATGAAGCCATCAAGCAGCTGGGAACAGGATGGCAAAACTGTAGTCCAGTATGATATCACAGTCACAAACACCTCTGATAGCGATATTACATCCTGGAACCTAAGCTATGACTTTGGTAAAAAAATCACCGTCGTAAGTGGCTGGAATGGTATATACAAGGTATCAGGAACAACTCTTGCTGTAACAAACGAGTCCTACAACGGCACAATAGCTGCAGGACAATCAACCTCTG
This sequence comes from uncultured Lachnospiraceae bacterium, assembly GCA_900316165.1. Taxonomy (GTDB): domain Bacteria; phylum Bacillota; class Clostridia; order Lachnospirales; family Lachnospiraceae; genus Weimeria. Next base: position 7,195 of record ONBW01000064.1, read on the forward strand.
CAGGAGTGCAGATTAAAAAATAGGATTTATAAACCTCAGTTATTGCAAATTCTGCAATAACTGAGATATTTTTTTATTCTTTCTCTGTTTCGGAAAGTTTCATATTCAATGTTTCTTCTAATTCTGAGAATGCAGGAATATAGCTTTTTTGAATCAAAAGAATCAGTTCATCCACATCATCCTCATTATAAATATGTACTGAAATATTTCTTTTTTTCAACATTGAAAGCCAAGCCTCAGAATTGTTTAAAAATCCTATTTTATATCCAAGCTGCAGGATTTCTCTTGGAGAACCTGTTTCTGCCTCTGAAACACCATGTATTTTCATAACCTCCTGTAAAGCTTTCCAAGCCAGCTCAAATGTCAGATTGAACTGTCCAACAATTCCGGTTCTATATATATCATCATTATCTGCGCATGTAAAATCTGCGCTTTTTAACACTTCCAGGCAATTTGAAAAATTATCAAGCTTTTTCATAAATTACAACTCCATCCTTCTTTATTTCATTTTCCAATTCTTCTGAAATTCTCTTGTTGGCTTCTACAATATCAAACATCAGTAAAGAATTTACATTTTCCTTGATATCAAAATAGAAACTATCAAAATTTCCGCCATATACCGCAATATCAATATCACTACGCTCTGAATTGGTACACCTTGCCCTTGAACCAAAAAGCACAACCTTTTTGATATCATTGTTTTTAGCATAATTGACGATTTCCTTCTCAACATTCAGCGGAAGGTCATATTTTTTTCCCGATTGACTTTGCTGATTCATTATTCACCTGTTGTTTAATTATCAAATACTAAAGTCTGCCTGCTGCTATACCCTTCCTTTTTGAACTCTGAAAACAGCACCTCTATCTGCACTGGTGTCACGCAGATGAGGTTCATTGGGGATTCAAGCTTTTCGAGTGCTGAGATAGGGATTTTCTTGTACTCGGCGTGCGCCTTATAGACATCAGAAAATGGCTCGATCATCTCTGCTGTTCCCATTACCTGCAGACTTCTTAGCGAGCCAAAGCCATTGTACTTATCATAGATTGCAAGACAGACATTTTTATTTTTCTCAAGTCCGATGAATTTCTCTCCGCCTTCTGAGAACATCCAGAATTTGCCGTCATGATAGCTGTACTCGATCGGAGTGCATCTGATGAAATCGCCGGCACCGGTAGCCAGGGCGCAGGTGTTATTCTCGTCTATGTATTTCTTTACAGCCTGCTTCAATTTCTCTTCAGGCATTTTGATCTGCTCTTTATTTTTCCAATAAGCTGCTGCCTTTACATAATCCTCATGAGTCATAAAAGTGCCTCTTTTATTTTTCAATTATTTAGGAATTCATCAATTCCATTCGCTATGCCTGTGACGATTTTGTCCTGGTAACTGTCTGTCGAGAGAAGACGGTCCTCTGACGGATTCGTCATGTAGCCGACCTCGACGATAGTTGCCGGCACACTGCACCAGTTGATTCCGCTCATCGTGTCAGTTTCCCAGACGTATTCCTTGTGACAGCCAGTCGATGAAACCAGAGAATCCAGGACATCTGTGGCAAGTGCCTTACTCTGGCCCGCGAGCTGTCCATTATAAGGGTTTGAGGATGTCTGGCAGATAGTCATGGCACCACTGGCTGACGAATTTTCAGAGCCATTGGCATGAATCCTGATAAAGGCATTTGCATTTGCTTTATTTGCTATCTGAGCACGCTCTGAATTGCTGATATCTACATCATTTGAGGTTCGCGTCATCACTACCTCATAGCCTCTGTTCTCGAGCTCGGTCTGAAGCTTAAGTGCCAGCTGAAGTGTAAGCTTGTACTCAGGAAGTCCTGTTGCCACTCCGCTCGTTCCACCAGAGACCTTCGCCTTCGTCTTTCTGGCACCTGGTCCGACCGGCTCCTGTGAATTATTCGCGTGAGCCTGATGCCCGGCATCGATAGCGATCACATATCCATTCATGGTACTTTCAGAGGTGTCTTCCTGCTCTTCCTCAGTCTCTGCCTCAGATGTACCATCCGATGCCGTATCAATCTCCGCATCCGATTCAGTTTCTACAGATGCATCCGATTCGGTTTCCGTTTCTTCTTCTGCATCTGATGCAGTCTTAAGTGTTTTTAGTTTCGGGACTTCTGTCTTCTTGTAACCAAAAATCGACCCGCATCCTGCAAGCGCAAAACACATAGTGAAGATGATTAAAGCGGCTGCTGCTCTTTTTCCTGTTTTTCTTTTATTTTTTAAAAAATTAAACATACCCTTTACCAAATGTATTATTTATAAAAGTTCTGGCTCTTCATCAGTTTGTGTGGGTAGCTAAAACGCTGTAACCCTTGTAAATATTGAAAAAGCATACATTTTCCTGTACAATTTTTTCGCCAAAAA
>ONBW01000033.1 GCA_900316165.1 uncultured Lachnospiraceae bacterium
AGTCTCGATAAATCTCTGTCTCAGCTGGTCGAGGAAGTGAAGCGGGCCTCCGAGAAAAGCCACGTGTCCCCTGATCGGCTTACCACAGGCAAGTCCTGAAATAGTCTGATTTACTACAGCCTGAAAAATAGATGCCGCGAGATCTTCTCTCGTAGCGCCCTCGTTTATGAGCGGCTGGATATCAGTCTTTGCGAAAACTCCGCAGCGGGCTGCTATAGGGTAGATCGAGTTATAGCTCCTGGCATACTCATTAAGACCTGAAGCGTCTGTCTGAATAAGAGAAGCCATCTGGTCGATAAATGAACCTGTACCTCCGGCACAGACTCCATTCATTCTCTCTTCGATGTTACCATTCTCGAAATAAATGATCTTCGCGTCCTCACCGCCAAGCTCTATGGCGACATCTGTCTGTGGAGCATAGTGTGTGAGCGCTGTAGCTACCGCAACTACCTCCTGACAGAACGGGATTCCCAGATGCTTTGCGAGCGTAAGTCCGCCTGATCCGGTGATAACCGGAGCTACCTGGTGGTCACCTGCTTCTTTTATGGCATCGCTTACGAGTCCGTAAAGTGTCTCTCTGATATTGGCAAAATGTCTTCTGTAGTCAGAAAATAACAGCTCATCCTCCGGGCTTAACAGCGCTACCTTGACTGTGGTCGAGCCTATATCGATTCCAAGTGTATATGGTTTCTCTGACATGTAATACTTTACCTTTCCTGATGTCTACCCCTCAAAAAAATTATGCGTTTTATCGATATCATATTATATGAGACAAAACCGCAAGTTTCAACCTACAAAAACAGGATTGTGTTGTTTTAGGTTGTGTACAATTGAATTTTTCCGTCAAAACCTGACATGACTTTTTTATTGAATCATCAGACACATTTGTGCTAAAATAACATTGAGAATGAAATAAAAGGACTCCCTTTGGGGAATCCTTTTTCAGAAAAATACTATCGCAGTATCTCTTGAACTTTTATATGTGATACACTATCAAGGGTACTGTCATTCAGACTTTTGTTAAATATAAACCTATACCTGTTTCTTCCATTTTCTCCTGCCTTAAGGCCATCTCCAAGATACTCAAGCCTATCAGAATTCTCCTTAATATCTGATTGCTTTTTTTCTGACACCTTTCTGTCATCTGATAAAGGAATTTTTGCCACGTAATATTCAGAACCATCTCTCATTTCTGCAATTACATCGTAAAAAGTTCCATCCTCTCTGTAACTATCTTCTGCCTTTATATCCGCCGAGTATCTGGTAAGAATTACAGTAATCGTTTTTCCATTTATTTTATCTGTAAATGTTCTTGATGTTATTGTATCTTCTGCCCTATCATCCGACTCAGTCCTGATATTCCCTTCAAAGTCGGTAACTTTAAGATCATTCAAGCTATCTATACTATTATAAAAACCATACCATACAATTTTCCAATGATCTGCAACCTTATCAGCATCAAATCTGTAGGTCTGCAATGACTGCAGAAGAAAATCTGCCTGTTTCGGTTCATCAGCGCTGTAAACATCCGCCTCTATATGAAAGACATTGGTTTTGGAAGAATACTCTTTACTTGTGATCAGAATCTCGTCACATTCCTTGGCTATATGCTTCCGTTGCTGGTAATCTGACTTTACAGTATCAGGCTGTGTTACACACCCTGATACTGTAATAAGAATTCCAATAATTACAAATCCAGCCAGATACAATTTACCCCAGTGTACAACGTGCATAATATCATCTCCCTATTATTTTATAATCCTAAATTTTTATTGAACCCAATCACGCTGTCAGCACAAATCTCTTGAATATATTCAGTGCATTTCTCATACTACAGTATAACAAGCATAGTTCTTTATTTCAATCCCACATTTTTCACAAAAAAATATTATTTTTTTATGCAGATTGTACAAAAAACAGGACCATTTTTCTTAACGCAGTTTACTGTTTGTATTTTGAATTGTACCACAAAAAGGGCGATATTTTATTATATCACCCTTTTTGTGGAAAATATTTTGATAATTCTGATGTATGTCATTTCTGCCTGATCCCGGCCAAAGACTTACAGACTGGCAGGCTCTTACTTCGTAAGAAGCTCCATGATCTGATTCGATCTCTTCACGAACTCTGACATCTCTGCCGGAGCGAGCGGCTGATTTGAAAGCTCTGCTAAGTCGTAGAGCTGGTGAGCGATAAGGCCTGCGTTCTCTGAGTCCTTGTTGTCGTTTAAATACTTAACGAGTGGATGGGTGACATTTAAGACTAAGGTCTCAGGACCTGAGAAGTCAGATATGTCACCGCCGTTCATCTGGTACATCTTCATCATGTCATTCATACGGCGCATATTCTCATCACGACCGATGACTGCAGCGATATCCTCTGTCTTAAGCTTTTCGACCTTTATCGTCAGGTCATCCTTTTTAAGCTCGTTCTTAAATATTTCCTCCAGAGTCTTCTGCTCATCCTCGAGCTCCTTCGGATCTGTCTTTTCAGAGAGAGCCTTTGAGATATCAGCATCGATACGAAGGAACCTGTAGTGCTGATTTCTGTGCTCGAGCTGGGTGATAAATGAAGTATCGATAGTTCTGTCAAGGATAACAGCATCCATGTCATTTGCCTTGAACATATCAATGTACTGGCCCTGCTGCTTTACATCAGTTACATAGTAGATGGCTGTCTTGTCCTCTTCCTTTACCGGCTCATCTGACTTTTCTTCCTTCTTTTCAGTCTCATCCTTCTTCTCTTCGCTCTCCCCTTCGGCCTTCTCATCCTCTGACTTGTGGGAAGCAGCATCTTTTTCAAGAAGCTCAGGAAGGGTCACATACTTGTCATTGATATCCTTAAAGAGGATGTAGTCGTTCATTTTGTCACAGAACTTCTCATCCTTCAGGCAGCCGTACTTGATGAACGGGCTGATATCATCCCAGTACTTCTCGTAGGTCTCCTTCTCGGTCTTTTCCATGCCGATCAGCTTGTCAGCGACCTTCTTTGAGATGTAGTCACGAATCTTTGTGACGAAGCCATCGTTCTGAAGAGCTGACCTCGAAACGTTAAGCGGCAGATCCGGGCAGTCGATTACACCCTTAAGGAGCATGAAATACTCAGGGATTACCTCCTTGATATTATCAGCGACGAAGACCTGGTTGTTGTAGAGCTTTATCGTACCCTCAATGGAATCATACTCTGAATTAATCTTTGGAAAATAAATGATACCCTTGAGGTTGAACGGGTAGTCCATATTCAGATGGATCCAGAAAAGCGGCTCACGGTAATCCATGAAGACTTTTCTGTAGAAATCCTTGTACTCTTCCTCGCTGCACTCTGACGGTGTCTTTGTCCAGAGCGGATGAATATCGTTAATAGGAACCGGTCTCTTTACGATCTTAAGCTTATCCTTTGCAGGTGTCTTTAAGACCTTCTCAGTAGTGCCGTCGTCCTTCTTCTTATCCTCGTACTCGGCTTCCTTGTGAATCTCCTCGACGACCTTATCGGTATCCTTCTTATCAGCAGGATCTATCTCCTCGTACTCCTCCGGAGCATTGGCCTTATTGAGGTAGATCTCTGTCGGCATGAATGAGCAATATTTGTCGAGAACTTCTCTTGCCTTATACTCATTTGCGAACTCGAGACAGTCATCATTTAAGAAAAGTGTGATTGTCGTTCCGACAGTATCCTTGTCGCCGTCCTTCATCGTATAGTCAGTACCGCCATCGCACTCCCAGTGAACAGCCTTTGCACCGTCCTGGTAGCTTAAAGAATCGATATATACGAGGTCGGCTACCATGAATGCTGAATAGAATCCGAGTCCGAAATGACCAATAATCTGGTCATCACTGCCCTTGTCCTTGTACTTCTCGAGGAAATCAGTGGCACCTGAAAAAGCAATCTGGTTGATATACTTATCGACCTCATCCTCAGTCATTCCGATTCCGTTATCGGTGATCTTTATAGTCTTCTTCTCAGGATCGACCTCAACTGTGACCTTACCCTTATAGTCGTCAGGAAGCTCAGTCTCGCCCATCATACCAAGCTTCTCACGCTTTGTGATAGCATCGCAGGCGTTACTTACCAACTCTCTGTAAAAAATATCGTGGTCTGAATACAGCCATTTCTTTATCACTGGAAAAATATTCTCGCTCGTGATTGAAAGACTTCCACTTTTCTCTGACATCTGAATATCACTCCTTTTTTAAAATTATCCATCCTGAAATCACCACAAAGGCTTGTGCCTGTTTCGAAAAATTATTAGCCACCAGCCTTGTTGATTGCTAAAATATATTCTAGTATTGTAGCAGGAGAATGTCAAGAGAAAAATAGCACTCTTTGAGGAAGAGTGCTATCTGCATCAAAATATCCGACAAAACTCAGTTGTCGTTTATTTTTTAAAGAATGTTCCTGCCTCAGCCAGCGTAGTGCAGTGCCTCGATTGGATCCTTTCTGGCTGCCTTCCTGGCTGGGTAGAGGCCGAAGATCAGTCCTATTCCTATTGAAAAAATAGATGCTATCACGCATACTCTTGCGTCAAGCGCGAATGAGTAGTCGGTGAAGGCGTTAATAGCTGCGATTATTATTCCGCTTATTCCAAGGCCAATGGCCGCACCGATAAGACAGATAACCAGCGACTCGATAAGGAACTGAAGCATAATGCTTCCCTCGGTGGCGCCGATAGCCTTTCTGATACCGATTTCTTTGGTACGCTCTGTAACGGAGACAAGCATAATGTTCATGATTCCGATACCGCCAACGAGAAGGGAGATAGCGGCGATACCACCGAGCATCAGAGCCATTACATCTGTAACGGTGCTTAATGTATCAGCTATGACCTTCATATTGATAACAGTAAAGGCGTCAGAGTCGTTTGAAAATCTCGCGAGCAGATACTCATTAATCTCCTGCTGCGCCTGATCTGAAACTGCATCGCTCTTAGGAGAAACGACGAAGCTGTTTACATCCCTTACTGTAGTTGATAGCCTCATAAGAGATGTAAACGGGATATATGCCTGGTAGGTAGAGCCCGTTGAAATCGTAGTATCCGACTGTTTTACGACACCAATAACTGTATATGGGATTCCGTTGAGGCTGATGGTCTGTCCAATAGCCTGTGAGGTGTTGTAGCAGTTCAGGATATCGATTGCAGTATCAGCGTTTATTACAGCGACATTTGTATGATTATCTACATCAGCAGTTTTAAGAAATCTGCCTGATGCCAGCTCAATGCCATTTATTGACTGGTAGTCTGCAGTAGTTCCTGTAAGCTGCATTGTCTCTGTATCAGAGCCATCTCTGACATTAGCAGTAGACGAAGCAGAAGGAGCGACAGCTGCGACATCATCTAAGGCAGCGATATCATCCATATCCAAAAGCGTCAAAGGCTTATCCTTATCATCTGTTATCGTTACAGAAATAGAGTTCGTGCTGATAGAAGAAATCGTATCAGTGATGGTCGAGGTGGCACTCGTAGTGATAGAGACTAGTACGACAAGAGCTACCACACCAATGATTATTCCAAGCATCGTAAGGAACGACCGGAGCTTATTCGAGGCTACTGACGCGAAAGCCATTTTAAAAGACGATTTAATCATCAGACCACCTCCTCTATTTCTTTCATATCCTTAGCATCAGTCACGTGACCATCGAGGATTTTTATTGAACGCGTAGCCTCCTTTGCGACTCTTGAATCGTGAGTGATCAGAAGAATCGTATTTCCTTCATCGTTCAGCCTGTGGAACAGGTCTAGAAGCATTCCACCAGTTTTCTGGTCGAGGTTTCCTGTAGGCTCATCAGCTAAGAAAAGTGAAGGGCGCGTCGCAAGTGCCCTTGCTATCGCCACTCTCTGCTGCTGGCCTCCTGAAAGTTCGGTCGGCTTGTGGTCTTTTCTGTCCCAAAGCCCGATTTCATTTAAGGCTTCCTCTACCTGTTCCTTTCTCTTTGAGGGAGCAAGTCCCTGATAGATAAGAGGAAGCTCTACATTCTCATATGCTGTAAGCTTTGGAAGCAGGTTGAAGTCTTGAAAAATAAAACCGATTTTTTTGTTCCTGATTCTTGCCAGCTCATTTTTTGAATAAGCTGCTATCTCCTGTCCATCGAGAAAATACTTGCCGGATGTCGCAGTATCAAGGCAGCCGATGATATTCATAAGTGTCGACTTTCCTGAACCAGAGGGACCTATTACACTTACGAATTCACCCTTATTTACATGCATATTCGCGTGGTCTAAGGCCTTTACGACATTTTCTCCGATCTTATATACCTTTGAAACGTCGGACAGGAGGATCATTTTTTCATCAGCCATTAGTTGCCTCCATTTCCTCCCATTCCGCCGTTGCCGCCTGATGGAGGAGTTCCGCCTCCGTTTCCGCCGTTCTGGTCTCCACCCATCTGGCCGCCGCCATTCTGCTGGCGCATATTATTTCCCATATTCGAGAGATTATTCTGGGTGCTTGTCAGCTCCTGCCCTGAGAGATCCTTATAGTAGACTGTATCACCTTCGGAAAGTCCATCAGTTATCTCAACAGTAGTATCATCTGAAAGTCCTGTCGTTACAGTAGTCTTTCCACCAAGAGTACCATTGTCGTTTGTCGTGTATACGTAGGACTGTCCGTTTTCTTCCTGAACCGCTGAAAGAGGGATCGTCAGTACGTTTTCAGCTGACTCTACTTCAATGACTGCTGTGGCATTCATTCCTACGAGCATATCGTCGGTCTTGTCTATCTGGCAGGTAGCGGTGTACTTGGTCGAGCCGCCGTTATTTGTACCTATGTGGGAGACCTTTGTGATCTCACCTGTAAACTCCTGATCATCTAAAGCATCGAGAGTTACAGTAACGCTCTGTCCTTCCTCCACATCCAAGACATCGAGCTCGTCAATAGAAAGTGAAATGTCCATCTTATCACCGCTCGATACTGTAAAAGCAGATGTGTAGGAGACAGTTGATGTTCCTGCTGATGAAGCAGATGAGCTGTCTGTTGAACCTGATGTCAGGCTTGAAAGTGCAGAACTGTTAACAGATGAACTTCCGGTACTTCCATTTGTATACTGATTTATCAGCGCACTGTTGTTCTGAGATGAGCTGCTGCTCGATGAGGAGCTGTTTGTTGAGGAGCTACTGTTATTTTTCTGCTGCTGCTCTAAGGCCTTCTGGATGTCCTCCTGTGACATACCATTCGAAGATGAATTATTGCCATATGTATCCTTGTTTGCAGATGCATCTGAATTATTGCTCTTCGATGATGAGCTGCCATTTGATGCAGAACTTCCTGAAGTACTTCCACTTGATGAAGAATTTTCTGACGCAATACCTGTTGAAGATGTGTCACCAGTTGAAGTCGAACTGTCTAATGAACTGCCAGATGAAGAACCATCACTTGAAGTTATCGTATCCTTTGTAGCGCTTAAAGATACTGCAGTCACAGTTGAATCACCAGTGTTACTTGTTGTAACCGGAACCTTCGCAGAAAGAGATACAGCTGTCACCTCATCAGAGTCAGCACTTGTACCTGTGATTCCGCTCAGTGCGGAGCTTATGGATGATGATGTTCCGGTAGATGACTGTGTAGCTGAAGAGGATGATGCCAATGAATCCGATCCCGAAACATTTACAGATACGATGGTTCCAGAAACATTAGCTTTTATTTTTCCAGTTTTCTTAATGCTTAAGAGCTTCTTTAGTTCCTTATTCAGATCGCTCTTTTCTGCCTTAAGCATTTCACGCTGTGAGACGTACTTCGCTGAGGTCTTCGACTTTATGCTTTTAAGCGTTGAGTCAATAGATGAAATCGAGCTTCTGACCTCGTAAATAGCTTCCTTTACAGAAGTCATATCGACAGTTGCAAGAGTATCGCCCTTCTCGATCTCGTCGCCAGCCTCGACTAAGACCTTCTTAATCGTGATGTTCGAAGGAATCTTTATATCAGTCGTATCTGCCTCTTCAAGAGTGCCGCTGGCTGATATCGTATTCTTTATAGTGCCAGTCGTCACCTCTGCGCTCTTTACAGAAGATGCGGCATCCGCGCTGCTCTTTCTGCGGGATCTGCTCACTGCACCCGCTACAAGTGCCACCACGATGACAGCTATGACTATGATAGCTATCCATTTCTTTTTCCCGTGCTTCTTTTTCTCCATTCGGATACCTCCATCTGCTGAAAATCCGTTGACTTTGTAAATTTTTATAAAAATAGAATATTTGACACCTGTGAAAAATATGTGATAAATATCAGAAAATATTTGTTCATAAAGAAATATGATTTGAATAATCCTGAAATCTGTTTCAAGAAAAATAAGATGACAAAAATGTCAAAATCCAGGTACAAAGTCTCAAATCCAAAAATATCTGGGCATAAAAAAACCGGGCATGCGCCCGGCTTCATGCATATATAATGATGAATTAAAGATCTACACTTCCGAAATTGTCATCAGCTACGTAGTAAGCTTTGCCCTCTTCCGGCTTGATATAAACGCGAAGATCCTTGAAGACCTTCTTTGACTTCTTTGAATAAGCCTTCTTAGCCTTCTCAAGGATATCATCGAGCTTATAATCATTTCCAGCAAACTGAACGATAACCTTTGGCTCCTGAGTCTTAGCCTCAACAGCTTTCTTTACTGCAGTGGTAGCCTTCTTAACAGTAGCGCTGGCTTTCTTAGCAGCAGTCTTTGTAGCTGTAGCTGCGCTCTTAGTAGTTGTAGCGGTCTTCTTTGGAGCAGCTGCCTTCTTTGCTGCTGTCTCTGTCTTCTTCTCTTCACCCTTTGCTTCTGCTTTTGCCTTAGTCTCTGCAACTGCCTTTGTAGTAGCCATCTTTACCTTCTCTGTCTCCTTTTTTACTTCTTCTGCAACCTTCTTTGAATCCTCTTTACCAGCATTTAAAATGTCGCGGACAGTTGTTGCAATATCTGCATCTGCTGATTTCTTCGTCTTTAATGCCATCAGTGATCCTCTTTTCTGGATATGTAAAATTTATATCTACTTTATAAAGTATAATACTGTTTTCAGAAAAATCCAATATTTTATTTAACTAAATTTTTCATAAAACAGATATTATTTTTGTACATTTTTGCTAAATGCAACAAAATATCCTGATGATATCTGTAAAAAAGAAATTTGCGGAACCGATTTCCAAATAATTATGAAAATCCAACTTTCTTGAATACAGAAATCCGCCGTTCCTCAGAAATTCATCTCGTCCGAAAGTATCTCAAAGAAGCTGTCAGTCGTGATTTTTTGATTGATGTTTTCAGCAACAGATTTCCATTCTGCCTCATCAATCGTCGAATAGTCCTTCTTATTCTGAGCCTTTATGATATCGTCAACGACCTTCTGCTTTCTCGATTCGATGATCTTCTCTCTGTTCTCCTCAGACTTTTCCTCATCGTACTTCGATTCACAATAGATGATGTAGAGACTGTTACCGCTCTCGACAGGAACAGAGTACTCGCCGTCTTCAAGGTCAAAAGCCACGTCCACGATTTCCTGAGGCCAGCTGCTCTTATCGATAGTCATCTGAGTTTTTTTCTCGGTTGAATACTTCTTCGCCACTACCTGAATGTCACTTCCGTTATCGAGCTCCTCCTCAGCCTTGTCAGCTTTATCAGCTGAGCCTGCTGCAAAAGTAATGACTATCGCATCCATAACTCTGGCTTCCTCGTCCGAAACCTCATCGTCGGTTTTTGAAGCGATAGACTTATAGACCTTAGATGCCAAGGCTTCCTTCTCATACATATTTCTGATATCCTTTTCAGAAACCCCAAGGGCCTTTTTATCAGCAGCACTGAGCGAGTCCATATACTTCGGAGCAGCCTTTTCGACAAGAGATTTTTCCTGAGAACTAAGAGAGATATCATTTTCATCCGCATAGACATTCAGGGCATAGACCATCGAAAGCCTGTGGAGACAGGCCTTTTCGATATTCGACTTCAGCCTGTCAGTGTTAAGCGAAGCGTCCATCAGGTCGAGGTCACCAGCATTTCCATAAATATTAAAGTAGTTCGCCAGGTAGACCATGGCAGTCTTTTTAGAACAGGTAAGAGATCCAATCCGAAAAACTGTATTTACAGTCGGAAGCGTCTCAAAAAACACCTGCTTTCCATCCACAGTACACCCTGTAAAAGCCGTCGCTGCAACACAGGCAGAGATAATTAAAGTAACAATCTGCTTCTTCACTTCAGCCCTCCACTATCAGATATCTGCCGTCACCTAAATCAAAGACCTCAGCACTGTCAAGTATCTCAGCATCCGACATGCCCTCACAGTCGAGGTTGTCCTTCATATAAGAAAGAGCGTCCTTCTTCGACTTCTCAATCACCGCACAGCAGTCATCAAGAAACTCATCGGCTTCCTCCAATGAATCCGCGACAGGCTCATCGAAAAGCTTACCCTGCTTATCTAAAAACACCTGAAGTACTTTTTTATCATATACCATCTCATTTCCTCCAGCTCAGTTGCTTTAATTTTCTCCTTGGAAAAATAAACACACGTCCCAATAGTTCCACACCATCACTTAACAGAAACTATCGGCACAGAAACAGTCTTCCCCAGCACGAAAGAATAGAGATACATCTCACTAACCGGAAGGTTAAACCCTCTCTCTAATGCGAGCTGGTAGATCTGAAGCTGCTTCGTGTATTTGATTCTTAATTCTTCCTCAGTCTTTACGAAATCAGTCTTGTAATCTATAAGAACTATTTTACCATTTTCTATAAAAAATGCATCAATAATTCCCTGAACAATTACCTGATCTGAGAAAGGCTCATCCGATGGCTCCATCGAGAGATCATTAAAGAAGAGCCCCGGAGAATCACCTACTACAAAGGCCTGCTCACGGTAGAGGTCTCCTCTCTTAAATGCCTGCTGCATCCTCTCCGCAAGTCGAGATGATAAAAATACCGAAAGCTTACGTCTGTCAAGCATATCCTTCTGAGGTGGTGTAAGAAAGCCCTTCTCCAGCTCGGTCTCAATCTGTTCATCAATCGAATCAACAAGTGGCTTCTTTGAAAAATCGAGCTTCTCTAAGAATCTGTGCATAGCAGTTCCTCTATCAGATCCCGAAACCTTCTTATCCTGTTTCTTTTCCTTTAAAAATTCAGGTATAGTCGCTTCAGGAGAAGCCTCCTGCTCTGGTCTGTATAGATCAAGTGCTTCATTTCTAATCTCCTCATCCATTGCAGATTTCTTGATTTCAGAAACAGAGTACTTCTGCTTTGGGATCACATCCCTCTGATGAGCATAAGGATGAGTAAATACCTCAGCCAGCTCAAGAGCTTTTTTCTTGATTTCCTCACTGCTTTCAGCAAGCAGCTGTTTTTTTATCTCTTCTCTCTTTGTCTCTATCTCGATCTCATTCTCAGCGAAATCATCCGCTACAGGTGTAATAACTTTGTATTTATTTCTCACAAGGGCCGGGATAGCAAGCTTTAAATAGCAGTTTGCACTTCTGATATCTGTAGCTGACATTCTCTCATTTGAGAAATTGCGGCCCTTTTCAATCAGTGCCGCAGTCTCCTTTGATTTAAGAGAACCAACCATATAGAGCTTTTCCTTTGCTCTGGTAAGTGCTACATAGAGAACTCTGATGTTCTCTCCCAATTCATTATCCTTATCAAAGAACTGCTCCAGCTTAAAATGAACGGTATTATACTTAGTATGCTCCTTCACATCTGTAAGAGTCATCGTGATATCCTTGTTCTTGAACGTCACCACCTGATCATTATTATTCTTCAGTGCATTACCAAGACCCATCACGAACACAACAGGAAACTCCAGTCCCTTACTCTTATGGATAGTCATTATCTGGACAGCATCACCGCCATTTGCTATGTCGGCTTCTCCCTCATCGGCGTTGTATTTCTCGAGGCGCTCTATGTATGAGATAAAAGCAGAGATTCCCGAAAAACTGGTCTGTGAAAATCCGACTGCTTTATCATAGAGCTTAAGAAGGTTCTGCCTCCTGCGTTCTCCACCAGGAAGACAGCTGACTAAGAGGTCGTAACCAGTATCAGAATAGAGCTTTGCCAAAAGTTCAAAAACAGTAGTGTCTGTCTTCATCGAGCGCAAGAGAGCCAGCTCTTTTAAAAATGAATCCAGCCTCTGGCGCTTCTCAGGAGAAAGTGCGGCTTTCGGATTATTTTCTGAGGTCTTTTCAGCACTCTTTCCTGAAACCATAATATCATTTTCTTCAGAAACATTTACGGCATCTTTATACTCTTCAGAACCTTCAGCGCTTTCAAGAAGCAATGCCTGATAGAATCTATGCCCCTTGTGTGCAGTGCTTATTAGTGCGAGGTCCTCCTCAGACAGGCCCACATACATAGAAGTCAGCACAGAGGCCATCGGAATGTCCTGACGTGGATTATCAATTATCCTTAAGAAATTCAAGGTGGTGACAATCTCCGGCGCACTTAGGTATCCGGTTTCAGCAGAATTCTCAGCAGGGATTCCATAGGCATTCATCACATCGATAATCTTTGCGGCATTGACCTTAGTACTTCTGAGCAGAAGAGAGATATCACGATACTTGAGAGGCCTCATTCCCTTATCACCATCAGAGACCTGAAAGCCTGAACTTATGAGACGCTTAATCTCCTGAGCCACCCATGTGGCCTCAAGAGAAATCTTATCATCAGAAATCTCTGTGAGTTCATCATCATCTCTTAAAAGAACAACAGCCTGAGTAGAATTATCCTGTCCTTCGGGGAGTGGTGGATAGTAATCAGCTCCGAACTTAAGCTCAGCAGCCGCATCGTACTCTACTCCTCCTACATCAGGGATCATTATCGTACGGAAGATATCATTTACAGTATCAATAACACACTGCCTGCTTCGGAAATTCTTATCCAAGTCAATCCGCCTGAAATCAGCGTCCGCAACCTTCTGATACTCTTCTGATTTCTTAAGGATAATCCCCGGGTCTGCATTTCTGAAGCCATAGATGGACTGCTTCACATCACCTACCATGAAATAATTCTTCTTATCACGGCTTACAGCAGAAAGGATCATCTCGTTGAGCTCATTCGTATCCTGATACTCATCTACCATGACCTCACGGTATCTCTTCCGGTAGTTTTCTGCTGCCTCAGTAAGCGTTCCATCCTGATTAATCAGCGCCTTTACAGCGAAATGCTCTATATCCGAAAACTCAAATGATTTCCTGTCCTTTTTCTCAGCTAAAAATCTGTCGTCAAACTCCTTTGCAAGCCTTATGATCTCACGCAGAAGAGGCACCTTCGCATTCTCCTCAGCCGCTATCTCTGCTGGGGATTTCGTAAGGAACGGTGCTTTTATTTTGTCATTAAAGAAGTCCTTATATGCGTCTCTTTCAGTCTTAAAACTATCTGCTATATCTTTGATATCAGCAGGTGCTTTACGCCCCACCTGGGCCTTTCCTACACCACTGAATTCATAGGTACCAGAGAGCTCGAACTGCTGCTGGAAATTATCTGCCTTTGACAGAGAATCAAAGAACGTCACATCTGAAGTGAGGTTTTCGATTATTTTATTAAAATAACCTTCACTGTTTTCCGCCTCTGCCTTATGAAGCAGCACCTCAGCGCTGTCCCTCAGATCCATCGCAGAGCCTTTAACAAGGTCTGTAAGCTTCTCCATCCAGAATGTATCCAGAACAGAGGTCTCGTCCACTTCCTTTACACTCTCTTTGAGAGACTCATAGTACTTCTGCACCCAGGGATAAGCCTGAGCCTTCACATAAAGACCCAGGATAATCTCAGCCAGAGCCGTATCCTTACCCTTTGATGAAAAAATATCCGACAGCGTAAGAAACGTGCTGTCATCCCCGGCATTCTGATACTCTTCGCGAAGCATCTCGTCCAGCACATCCTGCTTCAAGAGCTCAGTCTCGCCAGAATCCATGAACCTGAAATCAGGGTCCATATCTATCTGTGAAAAATACTCGGAAACCACATTCTTGCAGAAACTGTCTATCGTTCTGATATCGGCTGAAAATACCCGGTCACGCATGCTTCTTACCCGATGGTTCGCAGGATTTTCTGAGAGCTTTTCATTTAAAGCCTTGTAGACTCTCTCCTTCATCTCCTTCGCAGCTGCCTTGGTAAAAGTAACGACTAAGAGATCATCAATATCCCATGGATTTTTCTCATCCAGTAATCTGGAAATGATTCTCTGTACAAGAACTGCAGTCTTTCCGCTTCCTGCTGCCGCAGTCACAAGAAGGGACTGATTTTTAGAGTCTATGACATTTTGCTGATCAGTAGTCCACTTCATTAGTCTCCCTCCTTTCCTGCTTTGAGATTACTTTTTATTTTTGCTAAAAGCGCCGATAAGGATGTGCTTTTCAGACTCTTCTCGTCTGATTGTACATTATTCCCGACCTGATTCTTATCATCCGCCTGTTTTGTGTCATTCATCTGTTTTTCGCCATCTGCCTGAACCGGATCAAGACAGTGATCGATATTTCGATAATAATATCCTCTAAGTCTGGTGTCAAAGTGGCAAACGCCCTTGTATATACAGTACTTACAGCCTGTGTCATCCCCTCTTTTATAGGGAAGAACTGACACATTGCCTTTTACTATATCTCCAGCAAGAGATAAAGCCTTACTCTGTGCAAACTGCCTGATCAGTCCAAAATCCTCTGCACTGACAAGCGAATCACTCTTAGCAGGTGACTTATCCTTCTTAGATGAAAGTGCTACCGCTGTGGAATGATAGCTCGGCTGTGTCACCAGATTTTCATCCAATGCACCAATGATGATTCCGTCATTTATCACAACACCTGATGGTCTGAGCTCCTTTTCTATCTCAAGAGTTATATCAGAGCCAGGTTTTACTTTATCAAGAGATATCGTTGGATCCTTTATCATATAGTAAAATGCCGCAGCCGGAAGTACTTCGGTTTCGTTTTTACTTTTACCAGAAAGACCTTTTACAGCCATATCCATGTAGAGAAGCAGCTGCAGCTGAATGCCCTGATAAATAAGGGTTCCATCGAGTTTATTATTCCCGGTCTTATAGTCGATGACCTTTACTAAGGTCTTATCTCCCTTCTCTGCCAAATCGATTCTGTCGATTCTTCCTTCAAGTGTCAGACTGTGGACGCTGTCTAAGTCAAAGGTCAGCTCATCATTTGTACAGAGATTCTTAAGCGCCATCTCAAAGTATGACGGGGCGAAGCTTCCAACCTTAATCGCCTCTGTCATGACCTTTGTATTTAACAATAGATTTGAAAATGCCTGCTTTGAAAAATGATCCTCCCTCGCATCCTCAAAAAGCTCACTGCCTGAAAAATCCTTAAGCTCCTCATTAAAACTACTTTTAAGTCTGCGCTGCATCTCTTCAGCGTCCACCGCATCCCAGGAAAGATTATCGGCCTTGAGTCCCCTCGCATACTTTTCGATAGCACCATGATAGAGATTTCCGAGGTCAAGAGATGCAAACTCATTCTTCTTCCTCGGAAGAAGCTTAAGTCCATAAGTAAGCAGATATGAGCACGGACACTTGGCGAAAGTCTCAAGACGGCTGACTGACATAGTAAGATTCATTCCGTACAGAGCATCAGTCACCGCCTGCCTGAGTGATGTTTTCTTGTTCTCAGAAAATGCTGCATTTATAAACGAGGCTGCTTCAAGGTTTTTGCCTGAAAGCCTCTTTGCCGTAAGAAGCGCTGATATGCGCTCCATCGCCTGGTCGCTGATCTCACCGTTTACTATCTGCTCCAGGCCTCTGGTCATCACAGCGTCAGCACTGTTCTGTGTCTCCAAAAAGACTGGATCATCCGAGCTTACTCTTACTATATCTACATCTGAGAAGAGTTTCTTTATCTCTTCAAACAGATAAGAAGCTTTAATGACATCTCCATCACTTCCAACTTCGTGGTATGTGATAAAAATCTTCTTAGTAGGCTTCGTAAGAGCCAGGTAGAGATAGAACTTCTGCTGGGCAGACTTTTCCCTCTCTGTAGGAGCTAATTCAAAGCCATTCTCTTTTAGGACAATTCTCTCCTCTTCTGAAAAAATACCCGCATCTCCTCCTGACTTCGGAATCTGATCATCACCAGCTCCTATCAGGAAAAGTACCTTTATATCTGAAAGTCTCGTGCGCTCGAGGTCGCCAAAGATAACAGTATCGTTACTCTTCGGGACAGTAGCAGGCTTTATCTGATCCATACCGTCAAGAAGCATATCCTTGAAGTCTGAAAGATTAACCTTCGTATCACCAAGCAGCTCTGCCATCTGATCTGCCAGTCCACATAATGACTTATAAAGTCTGCGATAGAGATCTTCTGCTACCATATCGCCGTCCGACTTTTTCTGATCAGCAATGGCATTCAGCTGTTCCTCAGTATTAAATGTTATAAGGAGCTCGAAAAGTGCAGTTAATCGATTCGTGACTGTAGCATTCTTCCCCTTCTCGGCATTATAGAATTTCATAATTGGGTCTGAGATTTTAACACGGATAGCATTCAGTTTCTCAAACTGCTCATCCTCTGTAAAGTCCTGAGTCTTCCTCTTAAACTGTTCAGACAGATATCTGGTATTCCTGAAAGCGGCTTCATAGAGGTAATTATCAAGGATATCAGTTTCTTCAGTCGAAAGAGATACAAGTCCACTCCGTATAAATCTCATGATACTCTCATATGACAGGCGCCTTTTTACCATATCAAAAGCCGCATCGACGAACTCAGTCAGAGGATTAAAAAGAGCCTCCTGCCTCTCATCAAGAAATACCGGAATTCCCTGAGCATCAAAGATCTGCTTAACGAAATATCTGTAACCTGTGCTGTCAGGACATACTATCGCAAAATCACGATAATGAAGGCTCTCGTCCTTTCTTACCATCTGGTGGATTTTCTCCGCCGCGAAGGTAAGCTCCTGCTTTATGTCGCTGAGCTGCAGGAGCTCGATTGCACAGTCATCAGAGTGGCACGATTTTTTATCATTTACATCAGGTGATTTATCCATACCATCTGTAGTATTTGAATATGGTTTAACTCCTTTCTCCCTGAACAGATTCTCTTCTAAGAAAGCGATTGGTCCACCATCCTTGAATCTCCCAGACCTTCCATCAATAAATACAGGAGCCTTAATATCCGCACCATTCAGTCCGTTAAGAAACGCAGCCTCAGAACGTGGCATGTAGAAAAGCTCTTCCTCTTCACCTGCGGTATAGAGATCACAGTCATTATCACAGGTCACACAGGCATAGATAGTGTCTACAATCGGCACAAGCCTCGTAAGAAAGTCCTTCTGCACTGGAGTAAAGCCCGTATAGCCATCAAGAACAATAACAGAATCCTTAATGATCTCAGACTGGTCAGCCACATCACAAAGAAGAGAGAGCACCTGCTCCTGTGTGAATGTGGATTCGTCGAGAAGCTCTAAGAACTTACTGTAGAGCTTCTCTATATCAGAAGCCTTCTCTTTAAATGTCTCTGGAAGGCCGCTCCTTAATGCCATCTCAGCGACATCCGACGGTTCATAGCCGTACTGCATCAGCTCAGAGATAAGAGACTTCACCTCATCGATATAGCCACGACGGCTGATGTTCTTTCTGAGAAGCCCGAGGTCATCCTCGATAAGAGACGCAGCTCTCCTTAATAGCAGGACCTTCCCCGTCTCATCAAGACAGACATTCTTCTTCGAGCCAAGTTCATCAAAGACTCTGTAAGCAAGCCTTTCGAATGAAAGCACATCGACATTAATAATGCTCTTCCTGGGACTTAAGAACACAAGGATCCTCTGAGTCTGCATCGAATACTGTAGCGGCACCAGGATCAGATAGTGCTTCCTCGGATTCTCCTGTGCCTCTTTTAAGATTTTCTTATAGATAAAAGTGGATTTCCCGGCCCCCGACGGACCGGCAATGATCTGAAGGTTCATAAACGCCTCTCCCTTCGTGTCTCATTTTCGAATGCCTGTTTGCATTATAACACGAAGGGAGAGATCTGTAAAGGGACAAAAGTGGACAACAAACTACTATTAAATTTAATTCAAATCATTTTGAATCAAATCGATCTGAATTAAATATCATCTACTCAGATATCTCTCCGGAATATTCGTTATCAGATCAGTCACGCCCGACTCACCATAAATACGCTGATCATATGAGAGCACTCTTCTGGAATCGTTTGTAAAAAATGGTTCCTCCATATTCCACGCTCTGACTGGGATATTCTGTTTCTCTGACGGAAGCGGAATATTAAGTCCACCAATCCACGGATGGATAGCATCTGCCTTTATAGGCGTGCCATCACTCCGATACAGGCAATCCTCGACTGTACCAGCAAGCATACCCGTCTTACAGGTCGGATCCAGCTGCTTTATCAGCTCAATCGAATCAGCCAGAAAAGAAGAATAAACCACATAATCCTCCAAGCCATGCTTTCTTACGAGATCAAGAGTCTTCTGCTCAATACCCTCGTACCGGATCACGCTGGTCTTCAGCTCGACATTTATCAGGAATCCATTTTTCTTGCAGAAAGGCTCCATCAGAGTCAGGAATTCATCAAAGGTCGGAATGGTCAAGTATTCCTTGTCAGAGTACCTGCTGTCTATGTCCGCAAAGGCAGCATCTATCTCAGCCTGATTATCATTAATCGGCTCTGGGTACCCCGGCTTGCTCCCTTCATCAATATTTGATTTATCAATCGGTGGAATTGAATATTTGTATTTCCGCCTGTTACTTATTTTTAATTTTTTAAGCTCTTCAAGAGTAAACGAGTTCAAAAGCCTGTCGCCGCCGTCAGTAACACGCTTGACATTCTCATCATGAAAAACTACAACCTCTCCATCCTTAGTCAGCTGGACATCCATCTCGCAACCAGTAATTCCCGGAACCCTAGCGCAGGCCTCAAACGCAGGCAGAGTATTCTCCGGATATCTGTAGCAACACCCTCTGTGTCCCCAGATCCTGACGTCCTCTTTTTTTACTTTTATAGGAGAAAGCTTTCGCTCAGATAAAAACCTCTCCATAACTGAAGCAGATTCCACCGAGATATTTCTGTGTGAATGAATTTTATTCAAAGCATCTGCCCCAGCATTACACGCATCCCGAAAAACAGCAGTCTCGTACTGCATCCCACTGCCCTCGAACTCGAAGTCATAACACTCGACCTGGTTTGAATCCTCATGGTGCACCTCGACATGCTTCGTCAGCCACCATGGCGCCGGCACATAGATATAGCCCTTCGAACCGCTTACAGTAAGCGAGCCATCAGTTTTTACAGCAAGACCAGTCTTTGCCGTGGCAAACGCGCTCTCAGTTCTTCTGAAAAGTGCCCCGCTCTTTTTTTCTTCTCTTGAAAAAATAAACGCAGCCTTTGTAAAAGTATCGACACCATTAGGCGCATCTGTGTGATCAAAAGAAACTTCTTTAAAATCAGTACCCAGGATCTCAAAAACAGCTAAAAGCGGATAAGACCCAAGCTCAGTAAAGGAACCGGCGGTCTCCCTGTTCCAGTATTCCCTCTGATTACTCGGAGTAAGCTTTGTGAAAGCAGCCTCGACATTAGAGACACTTCCTATCACACCAGACCTTATCAGGTCGCAAAGTCCAATAAAACCAGGACAGTAAGCAGTCTTTACTGCCTCCATTAGGACAAGTCCTTTGCTGTCAGCCAGCGCAAAGAGTTCTGCTGCCTCACTGCCAGATAGAGTCATAGGCTTCTCACAGAGCACATTTTTCCCAGCCTCAAGAGCATTTCTCACATACATCCCATGAGTCTCATGCGGAGTCGCTATGTACACGGCATCGCATTTATCAAAGAAACTGTTCAGATCATCACCATAATATTCGATGCCATGCGCCTTGGCAAAGCTCTCTGCACTAGAGAGATGCGGATTATAAACCGCAGATATACAAATCCCATCAACCTTCGTATTTACAAAACGACTGGCAATCCTGCCAGAACCAATAATTCCAATTTTAATATTCTTCTCATTATCCATATGTATGCCTTATTTTGTTCAAATGTTCATTAACATATATCTCTATACATGCTTCAATATTCCGCATTACGAAGAAGGAATTTACAATAGCACATCAAATGTTTTTCAAAATAAATCTTTACAGATAATTTCTGTGCTCCGTCAATCTCAGGTACATTATTAAAGACAATCGGCATTGCATTTAAATAATTCACACTCACTTCTTCTTCTTTCTGATACAAAATTTTATTTCCATCCAGCCATAAGAGCTGTATACGAACTGCTATCCGCAGATTGTCCTGCTTGTTATTTCTGCTGTATCTTATTGCATATTGTCTTCTTGGATAAGCATCTGAAAAAGTAATACTGAAATCATTTTGATGCAGCGAACATTCTTCAATATACAGTCCATTGTTATAAAAAATAAACCTGTTATTAAAAATACGGATTTTAGGCTGATAGTAATCAAAAAGTTCTTGGCTCCGATTCATAAGCAGGTTAAGTAGAGTAGTTCTTTCTACAGCATTACGGCAAATGATTCCTATAAAGCCTCTATCAATCCGATAGCAGTCTGGATATAAGATTTCTGATTGACGAATAGATCCTTCTCGTTTTTTATCTCCAGGATTCTGATATATATACGGTCCATATTTGTAAATCATTTTAAAATTCAAATCCGAGAACCGTTCTTCACCTTTGAGTACAGGACTACCAGCACCTGCTTCTGATCGTTCTGAAAAGCATGTCTTGGGATCAGAAAGAAGCTGTTCCAAATCAAAAAAGAAAAATACTGGAACTGGAACATTAGCTTCTACGTCTCCATCAAAGCGCAATTCACGGTGCTTATAACCTTCATTATAGAATTGAGTGGGAGTTAATGGTCTGAAATAAAAGCGAACATACGAAGTGGTTCTCTGTGATGTATTGCTTATCACTTGCTGGCTGGCATTGTCATTATACATAACTCCAAGCTGCTTAGCGCGGCTACGACTATAAAGAATTCCAGTCTTCAGGATATTGACAGCATTATTGATGTCCGTAAAATGATAAGCATAATGAGGCCACCATTTAACTGGTGCAAATCTTTCATTCGCAAAAATTATTTCTTTATACAACAGCCTTCTCCTTCAATGCAAATACACGTCCTCTGCCAGAGTTGATCTGATAGCCATCCTCAGTATCACCTTCTCTGTTAACAACTATTTGAACTTCAGAGACATATCCCAGTGACAATAAAAAATCAAGGACTAAACGTTCTGGAGAATCTACTTTTTGCCTCATTACAATACACTCGCTGCGAACATCGGACCATATTTTAAAAAACTCAGCCTCATCTACCTGAATCTGGTAATTTTCTGCGTCATGATTCTTAAAAAGAAGCCCCTCATTCCACGATACACTCCAACCTGTATTACCAGAAGAAAAATCATATGGCACCATTGAATAATTATAGCGGATATCATCCTCAAGTCCTTGAAAAGACATATCCTTCGCATTCTCTCGAAGCCATTTTATGAAATTACCCTGATTTTTGTGCTCAGGTATAGAATTCCTACCAGTACCCAAATATATATACACATCGATAGGCAGATCACTCAGGTATTTTTCCATTAATGGGCGAACATCAGACCAGCTCAATTCACCATTTCCACATCCAAGTCTTGGAAAAGCAATAGATGTTATTTCTTTTTCCGCATAGGTATCGCGAAATTTTTGCAGCCCCTTTTCTATATAATCGATCTGAGAAGGTCTTCTCCAATGCTCTTTTGTTGGGAATAATAAGACCCAATGGTCCGGCTCATAGTATAGCATCAGAGAACCCACCTTTAATTGATGCCTATCACAGACATCTCTGTATGCATCGAACATATCTGGATAGCGTTTCTTAAACTCAAGCGCAATACCCTTGCCCATAACGCCAACCGTATTTACAGTATTCACAAGAACCTGAGCTGGACTTTTAAATATGTCTCCCTTTATAAATCGAATCAAATTTATCCCACCTTCCTATAATGTCAAGCCCCAAATTACGATTTTTAGGGATTTCTTTGACAGGTTACCTCAAAAAATAAGAGTCAACGGTGATGGATATCGTTGCATC
>ONBW01000082.1 GCA_900316165.1 uncultured Lachnospiraceae bacterium
ATCCCCGCCCTGGGTCCAGATAAGTGGGGAGGGCGAGGATAAGAGGGTCTGGGTCAGGGATTCGATCCCTGTGCCTTATTACATATGATCGTGGAAGGTTCTGTTGATCACATCGAGCTGCTGCTTTCTGGTCAGATCGATGAACTTCACAGCGTAACCGGATACACGGATCGTGAAGTTTGCGTACTCAGGCTTCTCAGGATGATCCATAGCATCAAGGAGCTTCTCCTTACCGAAGACGTTAACGTTCAGGTGATGAGCGCCCTGATCAAAGTAACCATCAAGGACATTCACCAGCTTACCCTTTCTCTCATCCTCATCATGGCCAAGTGAGTCAGGAGTCATAGTCTGGGTATTTGAAATACCATCGAGAGAATACTCATAAGGAAGCTTTGCAACAGAGTTAAGAGAAGCAAGAAGACCGTTCTGCTCAGCACCATATGCCGGGTTTGCACCAGGAGCGAATGGAGTGAAGGCAGCTCTTCCGTCAGGAGTAGCACCAGTAGCCTCACCATAAACGACATTTGAGGTGATGGTAAGGATAGATGTAGTAGCATCAGAATCTCTGTAGGTATGGAACTTCTTGAGCTTGCCCATAAAGGTCTTTAAGAGCTTTACAGCGATCTCATCGGCTCTAGGATCATCGTTACCATACTTAGGGAAGTCTCCCTCGATCTTGAAGTCAGTGGTAACACCCTCATCGTCACGGATAGCGGTTACTTTTGCATACTTGATAGCCGAAAGTGAATCAACTACGTGTGAGAATCCGGCGATACCAGTTGCAAAGGTACGGCGGACGTTGGTATCGATAAGAGCCATCTCAGCTGACTCATAGTAATACTTGTCATGCATATAGTGGATCAGGTCGAGGATATTGACATAGAGACCAGCGAGCCAGTCAAGAGTCATATCATACTTGTGAACGACCTCAAGTCAAGAACATCAGAAGTCATAGGAGCAAGCTCCGGTCCAACCTGCATATGGTGGCCCTGCTTATCCTTGAACTTCTCATCCTTACCACTGTTGATAGCGTAGAGAAGAGCCTTTGCAAGGTTGGCGCGTGCGCCGAAGAACTGCATCTCCTTACCGGTCTGAGTAGCGGATACGCAGCAGCAGATGCTGTAGTCATCGCCCCAGACAGGCTTCATGACGTCATCATTCTCATACTGGATAGATGAGGTATCAACAGAGATCTTTGCAGCATACTTCTTGAAGTTCTCAGGAAGATCACTGCTGTAAAGAACTGTAAGGTTCGGCTCAGGAGCTGGTCCCATATTCTCAAGAGTATGAAGGAAACGATAGTCGTTCTTTGTAACCATGCTTCTACCGTCCATACCGATACCGGCAACCTCGAGTGTAGCCCAGACCGGGTCACCAGAGAAGAGCTCGTTGTATGAAGGGATACGGGCAAATTTTACCATTCTAAACTTCATAGTCAGATGGTCGATAAGCTCTTGGGCTTCCTTCTCAGTGATGATTCCCTTATTTAAATCTCTTGTGATATAGATATCAAGGAAAGTAGAGATACGGCCTACTGACATAGCGGCTAAAGCCACTGAACAGCCTCCTTGGCAGTCTTAGCCGGCTTTGAGATATCAAATCCATAAGACTCAGCGAGCTTTTTCATCTTCTTTAACGCCTTGATCTGCTCAGCAATCTCTTCTCTTAAGCGGACAACCTTACCAGTCATCATATCATTGTGACCAGTTGCAGCCTTGTCTGCTTCCTTCTTCTCGATCAGATAATCGATACCGTAGAGAGCAACTCTTCTGTAGTCACCTACAATACGACCTCTTCCATAGGTATCAGGAAGTCCGGTAACGATGTGGCAGTGACGGGCTGTCATCATCTCAGGTGTATAAGTATCGAAAACGGCCTCGTTATGAGTTTTGTGATATTTTGTAAAAATCTCATGCAGCTGTGGATTCGGTGTATAACCGTAGGTAGTAAGGGCCTCCTCAGCCATTCTTATACCACCATAAGGCATAAAAGCTCTCTTCAGTGGCTTATCTGTCTGAAGACCAACGATCTGCTCGTCGTCCTTCATAGAATCGTCGATGTAAGCAGGACCATAAGCATCGATATCGGAAACCACGTCTGTCTCCATATCAAGGACACCGCCCTTGGCTCTCTCCTGCTTCTGATATTCCTGCAGTCTTCCCCAAAGTCTGTTAGTGCGGTCTGTTGGGCCTTCCAGGAAACTCTCATCTCCATCATATGGAGTGTAGTTCTTCTGGATAAAGTCGCGTACATTTACGTCGTCGTTCCAATGGCCTGGCGTAAAGCCTTCCCATGCATCAAAATTTGTCATTGCAACCTCCATTAGTTGTAGTTGTATTAAAGGGGTTAATAAATGTGAAATGTTAGGCGCAGCTGATTTGTTAGTTTTTCCTAACCATTACAGCAAATATATTATCTTAAATAGAAAATTTTTTCAACGACATTTCCAACATTTTTTTCTTGTATAAGAAAAAAGACAGAGAAAAAATTTTTCTGTGTCATATATTTGTAAAAATATATATTTACAAAATACGATAGTAAGTATATACTGTAATATATACGGAGGTGTTTTTATGAATGTTAAAGTAAGACCTGTTGGAAACAGTTTAACAATCACTATACCTGTTGAAATAGCAAAATTACTGTCAATAAAAGCAGGTGATATGATGGATATAGAAGCCAAAAACGATCATATAGAGTTATCAGAGAAATATTGTTATAAAGGACTTGATGATCTGTATAAGAAGAGTAATTCTTCTGAAAAAATGGAAGACATTGATTGGGGTAAACCAACCGGAGGAGAGTTATGGTAAAACAAGGTGATATAATTGAAGTCAACTTTGAACCATCTGTAGGACACGAAGAACGAAAAACAAGGCCAGCCCTTGTAATCAGTTCAAACTCGTATAACAAATACTGCAAAGGATTTGCTATAGTCTGCCCTATTTCGCATGCTAATGATTTTTTCTTAAACATTGATTTACCTGATGAAATTCACACTACTGGAAAGGTACTTTGTGCTCATCTCAGATATTTTGATATAGAAGCACGTGGTTACAAATATATAGAATCAGTCCCTAAAGATTATATGTCCTATATAGAAAAAATCATTCGAGATATACTTTAAAATCATTTACATCAGAGTTCAAATAAACTAAAATAATAAATCCCATGAATAACGATTATGAACTCATCGCCCTTGATATGGACGATACTCTTTTAAGAAGCGACAAAACTATATCAGACGAGACCATTGCGTCATTTAAAAAGGTC
The DNA here is from genome assembly GCA_900316165.1 of uncultured Lachnospiraceae bacterium. Lineage (GTDB taxonomy): Bacteria > Bacillota > Clostridia > Lachnospirales > Lachnospiraceae > Weimeria. The sequence goes on from ONBW01000082.1 coordinate 3,274, forward strand.
CGCGACGCTGGCAAGTATGTAGTGATCTGCACTGGGAGACCGGTTTCGGAAATCGCGCCTTATGACGAGCAGTTTAGTGAGATGCAGTACTACATCTGCGAGAGCGGAGCCCTGGTCTACGACCATTTTGCGAAAAAACCGGCTGCCCGCCACACGATAGATGCCTCCGCAATGGAAGCAATTATCGACGCTATTGGCCAGGAGGATGTGATGGTCCAGGTCATGGTAAACGGTGCCTCGATTGTCGAAGGCGCGAAGATTCCTCGCATGGCGCACTACCAGATGGGCGTCTACGTCTCGCTCTACTCTACCGTCGCAAAAAAGGTCGACGACATCGTCCCAGTAATTCGTGAGAACGCTGGCTCCATTGAAAAAATAAACGTATATCACACCAGCCGTGAGGCCAGCATCCGCACCTCCGAGCGTCTCGCAGCAAAGAATCTGCCAATCGAGCGCATCTACGCTGAGACAGCATCATTGGAGCTCTCTCCAAAGGGCATCCACAAAGGAGTAGGCATCGCTGACCTGGCTTCTTCTTTAAATATTCCAATAGAAAAGACAATCGCGGTCGGAGACGCAGACAACGACATTCCGATGCTTAAGACTGCCGGTCTCTCACTCGCTGTCGCAAACGCAAACGGCCACGCGAAGGCAGCAGCAGACCTGATTATTCCAGATAACAATCACGACGGCTGCCTCTACGCGATAAACAAATATCTGCTGAGCTGAAACAGCAGGTATCAATTGCTGTCCAGATATATGGACAATCAGCCAGAACACAAAAATACATCATTTACTTTACCAGATAAGGCACAGCTAATGCGACTAGATAAATACATAGCATCCTGCACCGGGATGACCAGAAAAGACGTAAAAAAGGCACTTAAAAAATCACCGGCTTTTGTAGCCGGTGAAAAAGTATCCGCTCCCGAAACACAGGTAGATATCAAGACAAAAGTCGTCTTCATGGGGGAGCACCTGCACTACAGTGAATTTACCTACATACTGATGAATAAAGCAGCAGGCTACGTCTGCACGAACCGCGCAGGCAGAAATCCGACAGTCTTCTCTCTGCTCGGCGACGATGTCAAGGCAAAGGAGCTTTTTACAGTCGGCCGTCTCGACAAGGATACGACTGGGCTGCTTCTTATCACAAACGACGGTGATTTTTCACACAGAATGATACATGCAAAAAAGCACGTCGACAAGACCTATTATCTGACAGTCGATACGCCTATTCCTGTAGAGGCTGTAGAGAAATTCAAGATTGGAGTCGACATAGGAGACGACGAGCCCACAAAGCCAGCCACCCTCGAAATCCTTACAGAAACCAGTGCAAACCTTACCATCTGTGAGGGCCGCTTCCATCAGGTAAAGCGCATGATGGAAACAGTCGACTGTACAGTCACAACACTAAAGCGACTTTCCATCGGCCCATTCACACTAGATGAAAGCTTAGCCGAGGGCGAATACAGATTTTTTAATGACAGAGAAATGGAATTTGTAAAAAAAAGGAGTCCGGATTTCCGGACTCCCAATGTGCACTTTTTGCCTTAAGGGAAAGGCATTTGATTCAATTACTGAAGGAGAGAAAGTACTCCCTGGTTGCTCTGGTTAGCCTGAGCGAGCATAGACTGACCAGCCTGCATAAGAATGTTATTCTTGCTGTAGTTAACCATTTCCTTAGCCATATCTGTATCACGGATACGAGACTCAGCTGACTGGGTGTTCTCAGATACATTGTCGAGGTTTGCGATGGTGTGCTCGAGACGGTTCTGAACAGCACCGAGCTCAGCTCTCTGAGTGGAGACTTTGTCGATAGCTTTCTGGATACGGTCCATGGCATCTCCGGCATTAGCGAAGGAATCGACCTTAAGTGAAAGATCCTTTACATGATCTGCGTCCGCTGCCTGATATCCTTTTAATGTGATAGTAGAGTCGTTAGTGGCTGCAATTTCAGCTGCTCCATCTGTAACGTCTGCTTTGGCAATCGTTTTTGTAGGGTCGCTTTCGTTAACCCAATTTGTGCCATCAAACTTATATACGCCGTCAGTCAAATTCTTAAGCTTTGCATCTGTAATATGGACATCTGAGGTCTGAACCTTAGCACCACCCTGCTTTAATCCTGTTGCTGAAGCTGCAGTTGTAGCCGTAGTGGCCCCGGTCTTAATTGTGGCACCATCGTCAGCAGTAAAATTATCCTTCAGCTTAAATCCGGCGTCTGTTGCTGTAGGATCACCGTCTTTATGCCAAATATTGCGGCTCTTGTCATAAATGTACGTTGTATCAACGGCCATTTTATCTGTTCCATCGAAACTTTTAGTGAGATCCGTGTTAGTATAAGCGCTAGCATCTTTTGTAATATTAGATTCGGTAAGAATAGCATGCTGACCAGTAATTGGATCTGCAACTTCGCCCTTGAGGCCAAGTCCCTCGGCACTCATCTTTCCGATATTCAGCTCTATAGTCTGTCCTGAGAGTGATCCTACCTGAAGGTTCTTTCCTGTAAAGTTACCGTCAAGAAGATTCATGGTATTGAACTGTGTAGTAGAGGATACACGGTCAATCTCACTGGTCAGCTGATCGATTTCAAGCTGAATCTGGCTACGATCCTTAGATGTATTTGTATCGTTAGCTGCCTGTGTTGCGAGCTCATTCATACGCTGAAGCATTGAGTGAACCTCGTTTAAAGCACCCTCAGCTGTCTGTACGACTGAGATACCGTCCTGTGCGTTTGTTGAAGCTCTGTCGAGGCCACGGATCTGGCTTCTCATCTTCTCTGAAATAGCGAGACCTGCTGCATCATCTGCTGCACGGTTGATCTTGTAGCCAGATGAAAGCTTCTCTGTGCTCTTTGACTGAGCGCTCGTTGTGATGCCGAGCATTCTGTTGGCATTTGCTGCCTGCATGTTGTGCTGTACTACCATAATAATTACCTCCGTGTAATTAGTTGACTGCCGCTTTTTGATTTTTAGCGGTCCAGTCGTAGTTGTGATGCGGGAAATCCGTTCCCGCAAGTTGTGCTTTGTGAGATATCTTTACCGTTTCATCTGAACAGATGATTTATAAAAACCCTCACAGCTTTTAATAATCGCCTTCTCATAGACCCTAGTGCACTGAGAGCAGGAGAGGGAGAATATTATCATGTAACGTGCAGATAATCAGTTAAAAAATTCATTCTGCCTGAAGTGGAAGACTGACCTGACAACTCATAAGTGTGGAGTGTAAATACGATTCTTGAGCTGTCAGCTCTATGCCTTTAGTCCTGATCCCGATGAGATCTCGTTCTATTTTTTCTGGATGAGAAGTAGTTCTCCTCCTCGTAGTACGGGGCCTTGTCATCTTCCTCCCGATAACTGCTGCGGAGAATCCTCATATCCTTTGGAGCATCTACGAGCAGATGTATATGTCTGCCTGTGCCGCCTGAGAAAATGATTCTTATGTCATCACCTACTGTGATGTACTCACCTGGTTTCATACCCAGTTTCAGCATATGTCTACCTCCTTGAAGCATTTATGACTTCCTTGCCTGCGATGCAACAATCTGTAATA
>ONBW01000021.1 GCA_900316165.1 uncultured Lachnospiraceae bacterium
GGATGTAGAGCCGGACGGCCCTGATCCGATCATCATAAGAATACATGTGCGAACCTCCTTCTGGTCATTGTCAAAGTCCAGGTTTTTGTCCGCACCCCCCATGGGTCAGTTTTAATTATAAATCAACATCCTTTAGCTTCAAACGCTTCTTATCGTCACGAGTTTTAAGCATGTATTAGTGTTCAGGTTCTAAATATTGGTCAGTCACAAGCTATTTATAATTTACGAAGCCAATATTCTGCACTCCGTAGCCGAAGTTTGTTCTCAGGCACTGATCTACGCTTCTAAGTACCACATCAAAATTTTTCTTTGCCAGTGATGAGCAGCTGTCAAGCGACTGTGAAGCTCCCGGTTCCAGAGTAGTGTAAAAATCTATATTTTTGCATCCTTTTGAAAAAGCTGATGCCGCACGTAAAGTTATGGACGCTTGGTATATGTCCTGCGAACCCACTCTCTCACGCACTGATACATCATTTACCTGCCCATTGCTAAGTACGTGGAAAGTCACATTGAAGTAATCGGACGTGTTATCATATGTGCCTCCCACATCGAATCGAATGCTGTCACGTCCTTCATAATATCCATAAACCGTACATTTCGCATCTGATACATTAAAATCTCCGAATTCCTTCACTCTGACTCCACCGGAATTATATCCGTTTATCTCAAGGTAATCAGCCAGTTCTGAGAAATGAGAAGTGATCTGCTCCGGGAACTTTACTGTATACGAACACTTCAGTTTTTTCTTTCCAATAGAACATACTATAGTGCCCTGCCCATTTCTGAGAGGCGTGACAGTCACCTTTTTTTTATTGCTGCTTACCTTCATGCTGATGCATGGCTCGGCCCCCTCTGCTGTCCCAGCCTTGATTGTAGAAGACCAGTTTATCTGCGGCTTCTTCGCAGATGTGGTAAGCTTTATTGTATACTTCTTACCGGCATCAGTCATCTTCAGGTTCTTCTTTGACAGCTTTGCCGTGTTCTTCGCATAAGCGTCGATCGTATAAGCCCCTGAACAGGTTGGCGCCGCATTTGCATATGCCGGTATGATTAAAGCCGCTGACAGAGTCACTGCGGCCATTCTTTTTAAAAATTTATTCATCGTTCGTTTTCTCCTCAAATAAAAAAGCCCGAGGCCACTGGGAGGAGTGGTCCGGGCCTAAATGTCTATAGGTCTTAGCAGAGCTTATTACAGGGTGCTCTGCAAACCATTTTGTCAAATCATTGAGTTTTGTGAAGGATTGAGATTACTTCTTGTCAGTTTTAAGAGTCTTCCAAGATGAGTAAGCGCCTACATGCTTAACGCCATTAGCGTCATAGTAGTAAGCCTTTACACGTACCTTAACGGTAGCGCCCTTCTTTACTGAAAGTGTAGTCTTGGTTGAACCTACAGACTTTCCTGCAGTCTTTCCGCTAACCTTCTTCTGTACATAGTACTTCACATTAGGAGTTGTAGTATCCTTGGTGTACTTAACAGTAACCTTGGCACCCTTCTTGTTAGATACCTTTACTCCGGTAACCTTTGCAGGATTCTTGTAATTAGCCTTTACTGTTACGATTACAGCCTCCTGATCAGCGGCAACTGTATCATTTCCAGCATCAGATACTGTGATTACGGCTGTTCCTGGAGCAACTGCTGTCACCTTACCGGTAGAGTCTACAGTAGCTACATCCTCATCAGATGAAGCATATCCAAGTGAAGCACCAGAAGCTACGATAGAACCAGTCTCGCCTTCCTTCAGGCTGAGAGTCTTGGTAGAAACCTTAAGAGCTGACTCCTTGAGGTTAGTATAGTTGATTGTGATATCCTTTGCTACGAAAGCATCAGCAACACCAGTTACAGGAGCACCAGTAATACGAACCTTCAGAGAGCCATATCCATTACCATTGAAAGTAACCTTACCAGTAGTCTTATCAACAGTCACATATGGGTTAGTCTGCTCAACCCACTTGCCATCTACCAGATTTCCTGGAGTATAAGTGTATGTTGTGGCTGGAGTAGATGTAGCCTTGATGGTATCTGTCTTCTTGCCATTAGTAAGAGTAATATCAGCAGCATCGATCTTAGCCTTGATGTACTTGTCTGTTACTGTAACAGCAAGCTTGATCGTAGCATTACCATAGTGAGTGGTATCTGACTTAGCTGCAAAAGTTACAACTGAAGAACCAGTTTTCTTAGCTACAAGCTTATTTCCAGAAACCTCTACGACTGATGGATCACTTGAGGTGATGTTTGCAGCAGCCATAGCTGAATCATTAGCAAGAGCCGTGAATTCAGGATCTGTAAAGTCCTTTGTTGAAAGTGTAAGTTTGGCGTTAGTTGTGCCATCGCCCACAGTTCCATCCTCATTGTACTGAGCTGTAGCTTTAACATCCTGATTGTCAACCTTAACCTCAGCTGTTGTGAAAGTCTTAGCATTCCTTATTGAAATAACACGGACCCAGGCAGCCTTAAGATTAGCACCAATAAGGTTGTTTGTCACAAGTACATCATAGTACTGCTCTACCGCATTAAGAGCGTTGGCTGTAGCGGTAACTGTATCTCCAGAGAATGTAAGGTCTGTAGATGCATTATGGTTAGTAGTCAGAGTATTTACATTTTCAACAGCACCATCAGTATGCCCTGAAATACCCTTGCTGTTATAAATAGGCTTACCGTCCTTATCTACCTGATAAGCGGTATAAGTCAGCTTCTCAGTTGCAGACTGTGCATTATCAAGAGTTGCTCCTATAGCCTTTGAGAAATCTGAGCCTGTAAGAGTTATAGTCTTAGTAATCACATCCGAGTTAGGATTAGAGTTAGCTGTAATTTCTGTATTACCAATCTTCATAGTAGACTTCTCGGCAGTAACATCGATTACAAGCTCATATGACTGACCTTTGCCATTTGAATCTTTCATGTAAACTGTAAGAGTTGAAGTACCTACGCTTACAAATCTAAGAGTAAGATCCTTATATTGAGTATGTGAACTTGCTACTGTAGCATCTGTCGGTTTCGTTGATACCTCTACAGATGTTCCACTAAGGCTGTATCCAGTAATCTGAGTCCAACTACGTTTTGCCTCATTGGTGTCAGCGAATGTCAGTTTTGCCTCTTTTGTACTATCCGTCTGCTCCGACTTCTTCATTACTTTTACAGCAAACTTACCATTACCTACGACATTCTGGGTTGTGCTTCCATTGTTCGTGTCTGTAAGTGTAAGGGTATATTTCGGATCTACTGTTTTATTTACAATATGTACAGTCCATGTCTTATCAACATTTCCTGATGTATTGTAAAGTGTGAAGTGGACATCTCCTGCCAGATCAGATCCATTAGCCGTTACCCTAACAGTCACACCGTTCTTTAATACACCATCTTTGTTATTAATGGCGCTCTGTGAAACAGTCGCATTAGCTGTACCATAGTCATACTCCTGAACTGTTACAAGAGTATCGTTGTCCCATGCAAGTTTTACAGGTGAGCTGTTTGCCTCTTTGTCATACTGAATATGATATTCAATGTAATCAGATCCATTTGCTGTGAGAGTAGTCTCGCCCTCATCTTTAGTTATTTCAGTAGCAGCTTCAGCCTGTACTGCATTTCCAAGATTTGCAACCGGTGCAAATGTGAATGCTGTTGCTGCAGCGAGCACCAGAGCTAAACCTTTTTTCATGTTTAACATTTTAGTATGATTCCTCCTTTATTGTGGAAATCCTTCCTCAGGTTTCATGCACTCTTTCCCCAGACCTATTTGAAGCTTTTCACTCTTGTACTCACTACCACCGGTTTCCCGCTTCGAATCTTGTACAAGGCGTATTTGCAATATCAGCCTGGCCAAAAGTCGATTCGTTGTCTCAAATCAATCACATCATTATGAAAGAATTGTGATAACTCTTCGATGGCACTCCTGCATCCGGATTCCAGTATGGAATAGAATGTTTGTCAATATGCTACGTGAATTCCTGACCTCCCAAATCTCACGCCCGGTACAAGGCGAACCAGTCATCTCTGCCAGCATGCGTCACCGACTCGATACAGGACTTTCTGCCATGACTGCTAATGAAACCAGCAGCCTCGCAGATCACCTCATCACCATAGACTGATCAGGTACCAGACATTTTTATGAACTCACGTCCCTCCGGGGTTCGCTGTATCCCCTTCGGACAATTATGATTTTACTTTAAAAAATGATATAAACAACGGCCATTATATTGGAGTTTGTCCGTTTGGTAACGAAAGCCGCATATTTGACCGTTTCGAAATTTTCAGAAATTTTAACATTGTTTAAGGAATTTTCAAGGAATATAATTAAATATTTTTAATTAAATTTTATATAAAAAAACTTACAGCCTCTGAACCGGTCGGCTGTAAGTTGTATAAAATAGTAATTTTGCTATATACATAACGCGTTACAGATTCATTTAATCCGCCAGAGCATAGGCATCTCCGTCTCCAACCTTTCCAACTATAAAAACGACCATATTAAGCCATCTGCGGTGTAAAATATTTTCCTGCCGTCTCCCCCGATAGACCAAGTTTGCGCATGATATGTGCTTTGATCTGGTTATCCGTCATAACCGGATTTACATCATGACATGTCTGTATGGCTGAATTTATCGTAGAAGTCTTTGACTTTTCTTTAGCATGCTTTTCTACTTCGTCACTCACTCTATCACGTCCTTACTTTTGTCTATAGTTATGCCATCACCGTCTGTCCGCTTCTCAACGCATGAATATCTTCAAGGCTCAAATAGGTATAGTCATGAATCTTTGCATCTGACTCGTTATTCATAATCATCTTGAGGGCAGTCTTCATACTATTGTTTTTTTCACCCTCTGCACGTGCCTCATCCCTCATATCTTCCAACATCTTACACATCTGACTCACTCCTTCCGAATTTTCTTTGAGATACCTGGTTCTTTCTGCCATCTCTCCGTAATGCATTTATCGGGGTCTGCACAACGGAAGTCATGCATCAGATATCCCAGAGCATCATCACCGTCATACTCACCATTCACATATAGGATAGCGCTTCTGTCATTAAACGGCTTCCCTGTTGTAACATTCATCCTCTCTATATTTGAGATTCGTAAGCACTGTAGTTTGTCACATAAATGCGCCCAACTAACACGCTAAATCATTGTTAAATCCAATTATTTATATCTATTTATAGCTCTTATTTATTGTTAAAACTCGAATTATGGCTGAGTTTATCGCTTGGAACGGAGCTCTCATTCTTTCTTCCAAAACAATGATAACAGGCTAAGCGGCGAGTCGATGCTCTCACGAAGCAGTGCCTGCTCACATTTTTTCTACAAAAACAGTAATAACAGGAGGACTTATATATGATGTTCATGAAAAAGAAATTAATTATATTGATGTTGGTCACATGGTCTGATTGTATGGAACTAATGTCTGCTGTTGCTGAACTTCTAAATGAAATTATCAGCCCTGACCCACCTAGCTTATGTAGTGTACTATCACTTACATGTGATTTTCTACGGCTTCTCAAATGCATTATAAGCGTAGTACCAGTGTTGGTGAAATCATTTCAAAAAAATGCAAGTGATAAATAACCAGTCATCTGGCGCCAGGAACCGCTACGATAATTGTGTGAAAAGTTGAAAGCTTTCTCAATTTTTCACATTATTTCACTTAGACCTGTTGCGGTCCAAAGCACTTCCCAGCCATCTCCTATGTAAGGTTAAAAACTACGCATACTATGTGCTTCGGCTCTGGAAAACCTTCATTTTAGTATGCAGATTATGACATATTTTGCAGAATTTTATCTATAATTATGCCGTCACCGTCTGCCCGCTCCTCAGTGCCTGAATATCTTCCGGGCTCAGATCGGTATAGTCCTGGATTTTGACATCTGACTCATTATTTGCAATCATCCTGATAGCAATCTTTATGCTGTTATTCTTTTCGCCCTCACTCACACCCTCGGCACGGCCCTCAGCACGACCTTCTGCCCTGGCTTCGTCTCTCATGTCTTCCATAATCTTGCACATCTGACTCACTCCTTCCGAACTTTCCTTTAGATATCTGACTCTGTCGGCCATCTCACCATAATGCATCTTATCCGGGTCCGAGCATCGAAAATCATGCATCAGATACCCAAGATCATCATCGCCATCATACTCACCGTTCACATATAGAATCATGCTTCTGTCATTGAATGGCAGCCCCCTTGTCACATTCATCCGCTCTATATGATATATCGACTTACCCTCAGCATAGAAGTCCTTCTCCGTGATAAAAATAACACAGGTATCAGGAAGTTCTGAGAAATCCTGCCCCTTCTTGAGATTCTCGACATCAAGCACACTCGAATGATATCTCGCCCGCTCAGGCTCAGCACCCTTGTCTTCTCTCTGCACCTCCAGATCAATCTTCCGTCCCGAGTCCTCAGTACCAAGCCCATCAAATATTACCGACCTTGCACCCGTCACCTGCTTCAGATCCGCCTGCGTCTCAAACCTGATGAACCTGAAGTCTGGCTTATCAAGAATGATTCTCACCATAAACTCAGCCAATGGCATATCATCCTTAAGCATCCCTCGCATGAAATCATCATCCATAGGTCGAAGCAGCTTCAGCCTTTCCAGATCCTTCTCATGCTCGCATTCCTTCCTCTCCGCTTCACTCTCCCTTACTGATAAAGCTTCTGTCTCTCTTCCCCGCAAGTCATACCTCCGTCTCGTTGCTGCTCCACCTGACATCTCCCACCTGTCAGGCGAAACATTGTTAATCAGTTCCTGAGCCGATAATACCATGCCGCCTAAAGGGAAATCAATTACTCACTCCTAAATACCCGGCTCTCATTATCCCCGAAAATAAGAACTAATTCACTCCAATCAGCAAGAAATAAGTACATTCCCAAAGCATTAATGGGTCAGCTTTACCTGTAAATCTGCTGATTTACAGATAAAACTGACCCACCACTCTGTTCATATGTCATGCCGGCTGCGGAGTAAAATACTTTCCAGCCGTCTCCTCCGACAAGCCAAAGCTACGCATGATATACTCTTTGATCTGGCTGTCAGTCATTTCAGGATTCAGGTCACGGCATGTCTTTATAGCAGAATTAATAGCCGCATTCTCTGACCTTTTCTTTGAATACTCTTCTGCATATTCCTCTACTTCTCCACCCATTCTATCACGTCCTTTCTCAGCCTTCTTGAAATGTGAAACACCATCCCTGAGTTCAGGGAAATACATCTTGTCAGGATCCTGTTCTCTGAAATCATGCATCAGCTTGCCAATATCAGTAGATTCATCAGAATATGCAGCATTGGCATATATGATGTGATTACCATCATCGAACCACTCATCATATTCCTCAAACCTACGACTGATATGGTAAAGCGGAAGCCCATGTCCGAAGACATCATTCTCTGTTATAAAGATCACATATGAGTCCCTGATGTCCTTAAACTTCTCTCTGTGCTTCAGCATTCTCTGATCCAGAGCTGCACTTAGGAATCTGGCTCTCTCTTTTCCAGCCCCGGCATTGGCACGCTGTACTTCAAAATTGTAATGGTTACCATCACTATCTTCTGCAAAAATATCTAATCTTGCATCATATCCGTCTGCCAGAGGGCTCTTCTCCAGTTTCTGTACAGTAACCGACTTTACGATGATATCCTCCCGCCCAAGGATAATGTTTATCATTCGCTGTGTCGCAGGAATATTGCCATCGAAAACCATCGTCATCAGCAGATCGTCCAGAAGCCTCATCCTGTCGATCATCCCATTGATTTTCTCTTTATCCTGCTCATTGCCTATGCTGTCAACCGCCACTGCATCACCACCTTTCACTGCTGTAGTCGCTTCAACCATCTGTTTTAACTGTATTATATAATGGCTTCTAAGGATTTTCAAGATACGAAAAGCCTTCCGTGGACGTAAAGTTAAGTCCATTTTAACTGTTTGAGATTGAAAAGAACCGGAATCTATGATATTCTACTCATGAGAGCAGTTAACGCATGTAACCTGGCAATCATGAGACCGATGAAGTATGTTTGATAATATTGAGACAGATTTACCAATAGACAATTTCAAAGACGATAAGCTGAGCCGCAAAAGCTTTGTATACTACATAGTCGATAAAATCATGCAATGCGATGTAAACAACCGCCCATTCTGCATAGGAATAACTGGCTCATGGGGAAACGGAAAATCCTCCGTTCTTAATATGCTGCCCAAAGCATTACCAGGAAAAGATTCAAAGGGCAAACTTATCTGTTTGAAATTTGACCCTTGGAATTTTAATTCAGAAGACGATATTCTACATCAGTATTTTGATACTCTTTATTCACAGTTGCTAAACCAACAAGATCATAGCAAAGCTCTTGATAAGATTGCCCACCTCATCAAAGACTATGGCCGTCTGATTAAAGTCGGAGTCCCGTTCCTTAATATAACAGTTGCAGATATAGCAAAATCAATAGGTACAAATCTCGCCTTCTTAGCAAAATCTAAAAAGGGCCTTGCCGATATTAAGCAGGAAATAGCTGATAAGATCAAGGAATGTACTGATTTCAGTAAGATCATCGTACTGATAGATAATATAGACCGACTGACATCCACAGAAATACAGCTCATATTCCACATGGTATCATCCCTAGCAGATTTTCCGAAGACTATATTTGTCCTTACATACGATGAGGATATTGTTCTGCATGCTCTTTCGGATATGCAGGGAAAGGATTACCGTCGCTATCTTGAGAAAATAATACAGCTTCCCATCAGGCTGCCCTATATGTCTGAAACAGTCAAACGCTCTATGCTTCTGGAATGTATCAGATCTCTTCGCAGACATAATAACTATGATACTGATGATAGTGGCTATATGCACCTTCTTCTGCCATATTGCCTGAAACTCATTGAAAACATTCGAGACATTAAGCGTCTGTATAATACTCTTGATGCCCGTGTATACATGATCGGCAAAGAAGCTAACATGACCGACCTTACCATAATCAGCCTGCTTGAAGAAAAAGAGCACGAACTTTATGACTGGATAAGGACTCACAAATCTGCACTTACCGGAGACAACAGTGCGGTGTCGAAATTCAGCTCTGAAGAAATAGCTACGCTCTCTCAGATAAAAGGCAATATATTATCTTCGTACGATATATCAAGAATCTTATGTCTGATGTTTCCAAAATATGCCTCCGACACTGGTTCATCTGGATATACTACCGACATCTACAAAATGCGCAGAACGTACAGAATGTGTCTTCCGGAATTCTTTGACATATATTATTCAATGAACCTTGAAACATCGAAAATCTCGTCGGGCGAAATTAAATCTATCGTAACCGGTCACCCGGAGGATCTGCCGTATTTCATAATATCTCTTGCAGAAATGCATGAAATCCATTCTTTTGCTGTAACAATTGAAGAAATTATCGAAAATATATCCGAAGATACCAAGGTAATAATCATACAATCACTAATTGAAAACGATAGCATAATTGAGGCCACATCATCTTCGTATGAACAGGATCCACAATCTGCAAGACAAGAATCCAGATTGCTGATCCAGTATCTACTTGAAAGGATCTCGAGCCCGTCCATATATAAGATTATGAGAACGCATATAAGTCCAACAGATAAGGATGGCATTGATATATCTCATTTTCTTATACATCTTATATTGGAATCCGATCAAGGTAGTTCTACAATCAGGTCATTATTAAAAAAAGATCAGATTCATGAACTCGGAAACCTGTATATTAGTGGAATATTCGAGATTGATAAATCATTCAGCCTTATGGATTCAGGTTATCCAGAGTATTATATGGATATACGCTATATCGACAAAGATAATTTCAATCTGTATTTGCAAAAAAAATTCCAGTTAAATCCTCTGAATAAATTAAAATTTCTCGAAGGATGCCTCGCCATCACTGGAAACAATTACTTTCTTCAGATCGATCAATCCGTCCTGACCTCAATAATCGATGACAAAGATATATGGCAGACCCTCGATAAGGCCAGGGCAGATGGCAGAATCCTCGAATTATCCGACAATCAGCTCTATGCTGTTGCCGCCTATAAACTTCTTAAGGAAACTGCAGGCGATGATGACAGTCTGTCAGCACATCTGGACAAACCGATTGCTGACTGTCAGGCACTTGCCAATCAGTGGAAAGAATCTCAATAGTATTGTTCAACTGCTCAGAACCCCAGCGTATCCACTCCATACCCGAACTTCTGGTTCAGATAGGTATCGAGAAGTGCCAGGCTTGATTTGAACTGAGCCGATGCCTGCTTCTGATATGATGCGATCTGCGGAGTCGTCAGATACTGTGGAAAAACAATATTATATGCACTAGTGTTCTTCCCTGCGATTTTCGAAGCCTTCACCTCATCAATGGTTGCAGACCAGTCATCAATGCTGTTCTGACGATGATTCAGCGAAAAAGTCCTGACATTACCATCGGCAGAAATAAGGAAGGTAAGAGACCAGTATGACTGAGTCGTCTTGTTTCCGCCATTCATATCGATGCAGATGCTGTCAGTATCACCATAGTGCGAATATAAGTAGACCGAGTAAGTATTATCACCGCTAGTCTGCGGATCTGAATAGATCTGTGTCCCCTTCGGCGAAAAAATGCCGTTCTGGTCGATATAGTCTGTAAGAGTCTGGAAATTAGGCACTACCGGCAGAGTGACCTTATACTTGCATTTATACTTCTTCTTACCCACCTTGCAGGTGATAGTACCTGATCCTCCTGTAAGCGCCATTATTGTAACAGATCTCTTATCAGCAGCTATAGAGATCGATATCGGGGTCGAATCAGGATCTGCACTCGAAAAACTCCACGAAATTTTCGAATTCTTCGAAGTGTTTTTAACCGAAAGCGAATAAGGAACTCCTTTCGCAGTCATAGTAATGCTTTTCTTCGAAAGCTTAACCTTCTTCTTCGCAGCCTGAGCTGGTGTCGCACTTACTGTAATCACCATAGCCAACGCCAGTACCGCTGCAGTTATTTTTTTTAAAAAATTTTTCATTATCTTTGTACTCCTCTGTGATATCAGAATTTTTCTTATAAAAAAAGCCCGGATCACTGGGAGGAGTGGTCCGAGCCTGAATTTCAGGTTTATGCGGAAAATTTCAGGGTTCCGCTATTCCTTTGTCAAATATGTTGATTGTTTTTGAAGGATTGGGTATTACTTCTTGTCAGTCTTCTTAGTAATAGTCTTAGAATATGATCCAACAAGCTTCTTTCCTGTTGCATCATAGATGTAAGCCTTCCAGGTAACCTTTACCTTGCCACCCTTGAGGTTAGTAACCTTTACACCAGTAACCTTTGCAGGCTTTGCTACAGTATTGTCTGAAGCGCCATAAACGTAAACAGTTACATCCTTTGAACCTGGCTGATAATTTGCATCACCAGCATCGGTTACAGTAATTGTAGCCACACCAGCCTTTACAGCTGTAACAACACCAGTCTTGGCGTCAACAGTAGCAACATCCGTATCGTTAGAAGCGTAGCTCAGAGCTGATCCTGAAGCAACAACTGTTCCAGTCTCACCAACATTGAGGTTCAGAGACTTTGTCTCAACATTCAGTCTGCTAGCAAGCTTCTCATTGCTGTAGTAAACTGTGATGTATGCAGGTGTAGGAGCCTTTGCAGTATTTGTAGAAGCTCCGGTGATCTCAACGATAGCCTTGCCCTCTGCAGTAGTATTGTATGTAACAGTACCATCAGCTGCAAGTGTGATGTTGGAATCAGTTCCTGTGACATATGAACCGTCAGCAAGCTGATTTACGATCCTGTATGAAAGGTCAGCAGCTGGTGTAACAGTAGCCTTAATCTTGGCGCTTCTAGTAAGCTTATTGAGATATACATCCTCAGCAACGATCTTGTTGTTGATGTACTTGTCAGTTACATTTACACGTACCTGAATCTCAGCATCACCGTAATGAGTAGTATCTGACTCAGCCTTGATTGTAACTACGGCATTACCAACCTTCTTTGCTACAAGCTTTCCACCAGAAACCTCAACTACTGAAGTGTCATTTGAAGTAACTGTTGTCTTAGTTGGGTTAGTTGTAGTATAAGCAAATGCTACAGACTGAAGATCGGCAGTAGAAAGCTGAACATTCTTTACCTCTGAAGCATTCTTTACAGAACCATTTGAAGCATATGAAGCCTGTGCAGCAACTTCCTTATCAGTACCTACAGTAGCAGTAACCTTAGTGAAGTTAGTGCCGTCACGACGAGCAATAACACGAATGACAGCAAGCTTCAGTTTTGCGTCTGAGTATTTATCTGTATCAAGGTCGGTGCTTGTCTTTTTACCGAGATTGTTGTATACGAGTATATCGTAATACTTCTCAACGCCTGAAAGAGCCTGAGCTGTTGCAGAAACCTTGCCATCTTTAATCTTCAGATCAGATGATGTATAGTCAGCAAGCGCAGTACTAATATTTTTCGTAGCACCTGTGATATTTCGTGCTGCACCAGAATATACAAGTTTTTCGTCTGAACGCTGTGGATCATCAAGCTTACCACCAAGCTCTGCCTCTGGGGCATCTGCTGAAAGTGTAATGGTCTTAACGATCGGAGCAGTAGCAGAAAGCTTACCTTCTCCAACTTCTGTACCACTTACAGAAAGAGTTGACTTCTTAGCTACAACCTTGAAATAAATGTCCTTAGAAGCACTTTCTCTCTTCTGTGTAGCAACATTATAACGAGTCCACTCAATTTTAATGGTTGTTTCACCAGATTTAAGATACTGTAAGGTTATCTTATTGTTATCAACGCCTGAAGCTTCGTTAGTTGTATGATCTGGAAGGTCAGACTGCGCATAAGGCACCACCTTGATTACGCTCGCATCAGCTGATGAAACCTTGGTGAGCGCTTTATTGGTATAGTAACCAGCATCTGGTTTAAGATCGAAACTGAAATTTGCGGTTGCGTTTGATGGATTAACTTCAACTACGTATGGATTTCCCTTAGTACCATCTCCATTGAAACCTGTCTTATTTGCAACAATACCGTTAGTGCTGTCGCCAGGTGCGGTGACTGTTACTGGTACAGTGTATGTCTGAGTTCCACCATTTGTACTGTAAGTTACTTTGACATCTGTGCTTGCAGTTACTTTTATACCAGTGATTCTGAATGAGTATGTCTGATCCATCCAGGTACCTGATGCAACGCCTGATGTTACGGTTGAGTTAGCTACATTAAGGCTATCAAGCTTAATGTAATCTGAATCAAACTCAACTTTATACTGGGTCCCTTCGTTAGCCATTTTTGGTACGTCGAACAGTGCAGAGCCTCCAACGGATACTGTTACTGCGGACTCCTTTGTAAAGTCCTTGTTACCGGCAGCTTTCGCCGTAACACCTAGGTTTGCAATCGGAGCAAATGTAAATACAGTTGCTGCTGCAAGCACCAGGGCTAAACCTTTTTTAAGATTTAACATAATTTGTGATTCCTCCTATTCTGGGAGCGGGAATTATTACACTGAAATCCCATTAGGAACTTCAGCTGTGATTCCAGTCCCAATTGGAATGTTTTTCATTGTGCTACGCGGAAGATGACCTCCCAATCATTTATTATGAAGATATCAAGGCGAATCCACCGGCTCTGGCATGCGTCGCCAGAAGGTGAATCAGATAACTTCCTTTTCCACGTTCCTCCGGGAAAAACCATTATGATATGAAGCGGATGTGATCCGCACCACATTTTCTGGTTCGCTGTATCCCCATCGGACAAGTCAAGAATACGGATTTTCGGCTGCCCCTGCAATTGCCATAACTCAGCTTCCGCTATGTGGGTAACACTCTCCCTATAATCGTCCGTTTATTTTTCTATGCTTTCACACACGTTTTCTGAAAAAATTTTTCATCCTTCAATTTTCATTTAATATTTTACTTTTCACCGGATTTACAGTAGAATTGGCTCATGAAATACGATAAGAACGACATCGATCATATCTCCGACTTCTCCGAGTCACTACGCGCAGTCTGCGACGATATAAAGGCCGGAGTCCCGAAGTCCCGTGCGTGTGAAAAGCACGGCGTTAGCCTCACCATGTTCAATAAGATCATGCACGGCCTGCGCAAAACCACGGGCCAGGATTGCATCACCCCCCCCAGAACATTAGTTCATATGAGCCGTGGCAGGATCGACTAGCCGCCGACCTGGGAGGAGATGAGGACACCTATATCCCGGATGATTTTGAACCAGAACTGGATTTTCTTGAAAAGACCTTCCTCACAGAAGGCGAATCCGAGGTGCTGAATGCTTTATATATGAACCACCTGCCTGTATCAATGATTGCCGAGCAGCTAAACATCGCCGAGAGCACAGTAAATACCCGCAGAAAATCAGCCCTGCGCAAGCTCTGCAAGCATCGTGATGAACTTTTTCATGGAAAAGAATATGAAGATCGGCTCGCCGAGCTCGCCACACTTCGTGAGAAGCATATCACTGAGATCCGCTGGATCAGCGATGCGATTGATTATCTGAAGGATATGGATGCAGATGCGCAGATCCCGATAGATGAGACCGAAGTCTCAGATGAAGCCAAAGCCTTTTTCCGCGCCAACGGCTTCTCAAAGATCGGCGACATAATGAATGTCCCGCTTGAAGACCTCTTTGTAAAAGTGACAGATGTATTTGATGATGAGGGAGCCTTCCTCTCAGTCGATTCCGGCATCTCGCCAGACACTCCCCTCTCTGAAACCGGTCTCCTGCCAAAAACTGTAAAAGCCCTCGAATGGAAAAATCTCCACACCATCTCCGACGTCCTGAAGCTCTCCGCCATCGACGCCGTGAAGATTCCTCATGTGTCAGCAGACCAGATCGTCTATATCTACCGCCTCGTGCTATTCGGTGACAGCTGAAACTTCATGCAGATCTATCCGGGTTCGTGTACCCACCGCTATTAAACTTCAAACATTTTAACTTTTTTCTTGTAAAAAAACCTTATTCATGGTATCATATCCACAGAGATACACGAGTGAAATCAGGATAGTCATGGAGGCTTTTATGAACAGGCGTGAACTACCGGTAGGCATTCAGGATTTCAGAAAAATCAGACAGAACAACATGATGTACGTTGATAAGACACCGTATGTGTGGACGCTGGCACAGACGAGCTGCCCTTATTTTCTGTCCAGACCGAGACGGTTCGGTAAGAGCCTGTTTACTTCTACGCTTGAATGCTATTTTAAGGGAGAAAAGGATCTGTTTAAGGGGCTCTATATATATGATAAAGAGAATGAACGTGGCGACAAAGCCTGGACCGAGTACCCTGTCATTTCCTTTTATCTTTCATCAGGCAGGTATAAAAGTCCTGACGGGCTTGAACTCACTCTTGATGAGACCTTATCCGAGTTTGAGGACAGATATGGCATAAAGCAGGGCAAATACGATCTGCCCAACCGTTTCAAAAGAGCGATCAAGGGCGCCTATGATCAGACGAATCGTGGCGTTGTTGTCCTGGTCGACGAATATGACAAGCCTCTGTTAGAAACCATGTACGATAACCCTGAGCAGGAAGAAAGAAACCGCGATCTGTACAAAGCTTTTTTCTCTGCACTTAAGGATGTAGACGGTTACTTAAGGTTCGTGTTTTTCACAGGGATCACGAAATTTACCAAGGTATCGATCTTCTCAGATCTGAACCAGCTGACCGATATTTCTCTGGCAAATGATTTCGCAGGTATCTGCGGTATCACACAGGATGAGCTGGTCGACAATTTTCAGCCTGAAATACGTGCTCTGGCTGATGAACAGGAGATTTCATACGATGAGTGTCTGAATGAACTCCAGAGGAGATATGATGGTTATCATTTTTCCAAGAGAAGTGTTGGTGTCTACAATCCATATAGCCTTTTGAAGGCATTTTCATTCCGCGACTTTGGACGCTACTGGTTCGGATCCGGTACACCGGAAATCCTCATCAAAAAGCTCCAGGATTCTGATCTTCCGCTCTCACGTATAAGTGAGGGTGTCGACGCCACCGAAGACGAGATAGAGGATTATACTCCTGAAAATGACAATCCGATACCACTCTTCTATCAGACCGGTTACCTGACGATATGCGGATACGATAGAGAATTCGAGCTCTACTCCCTGAAATTTCCGAATGACGAAGTGAGGTATGGTTTCCTGAATTCACTCGTACCATATGTACTCGGTTCCAGAAATGCTGAGAATCCCGCTTCTCTCAGGTATATGTTTATGGATCTGAAGAAAGGAAAGCCGGACTCGTTCATCACCCGTCTGACCGCCCTATTTGGTGGAATTGCATACCCGGAGGGAGCACAGCCGGAATATGAAGGCGAATGGTCCCGCCAGCTGTATCTTGTCATGAAGCTTATGGGTGCCCATGCCCAGACAGAGATTCACATGGCCACCGGTCGCGCTGACTGCGTAGTGAAGACTCCGGACTTTATCTACGTGTTCGAATTCAAGCTTGATAAGCCTGTTGAAGATGCGATGGCTCAGATCGAGGATAAAGGATATGCCATCCCCTATTCTGCCGACAGCAGGAAGCTGTTCAAAATCGGGGTTGTGTTCTCCAGTGAAAAGAGAAATGTTGTAGACTGGAAGATTGTGGAATAGAAGGAATCCTCATGCGCATACTATTCTGCAACAGCTGAAATCCCGCCCAGAATAATATTCGCTGCCTTCTTCGCCAGCTCCGGCAACTTCTCCTGTTCATCTGGAGACTTCTTTCTCCACCGGAGAAAAATCCCCGTCACCGCATCGAAGTACCCGGGCAGCATATCCCTATAGTCCTCATTTGTGCAGAAATGCTCAAAGAATGACAGCGACATCACATCATTTACAAGTCTTTTGAAAAAGTCCTTGTAGTCGCTCCCATACAGCAGAGTCTTCGTCACCTTATCATCAGTATTTAAGAATTCGTAGAAAGCCAGAATCCCCCCAGCCAGGTCATCCTCATCAAGTGCATCCAGTTTCACCTGCACCTGATCCACATAGTCCTGTTCGATGTCCCGCAGCAGATCCTCCATCGTGTCATAATGCGAGTAGAAGGTCTTGCGGTTCAGGTCGGCAATCTTCGCCAGTGCCGTAATCGTGATCTTACGATACGGCACCTTCAGGATCATCTCGCCAAAGGCCTCTTTGAAACTTTCCTGTGATTTGCGGACTCTCCTGTCCTTCACCATCTCAGCCATCTTCGTCCTCTGCCATTAACCGGTTCTTCCATTCCAGCTCCTCTGCCCTTTACTTTCTCATTCATCAATATCCGGTTCTTCCGTTTTCCCACATAGCGACCATCACACCCATGTCGCTCGCACCCAGAAACGGTCATTTTCATAAATCTGTACTAATAACTCACATTATTCCACAAATAGGGCTCTATGTCAAAAGTGTTCACAGACTGTGAACAACTTTCCTGGCTGTACATTAAAAATCCCTCACATCTGCAATCATCTGAGCCTCGTTCAGCTTCCCAGAAGCGACAGTTTCTCAGCCACCTTCATCTCCTGCGACTCCACCTCTTCCGGGTATCTTTCTTCCTGTGGCTCTTGTGACTTCTCCTCGTATATATCTGGAATGGGGCACTTTTTTAAAATAACTATTATAACTAACATAACTGTTGCGTATAGTCATATCAGTTATATTAGTTTACTGCATTATTAAATGTTAGACAGTTTATACATGTTAACTATATATTTTGATTTACATGGTTTATATTTTATATTTAGTTATTATGCACAAAATATATTATATAATTATAATATATTTTATCTTATAACTATTTATAGTGTTTTATATATCTATCATGTATTCTATGATTTAATTATTTCTTTTGATTTAATCACTTTTAACACTTATCATATTTTATTGAGTTATATCATTTTAATTGCTATAACGATTTTATGTATTGAAATTATTTGAACTATATATTATACTTAGAACAGTTAAAGTGTAATGTTGTAGAAACTTACTTATTACAGTCTATACATTTAATTTATGATAAGTGCTTATAATATTTTAACCATTTAAACTGTAATAACTAATATAACTATATTATATAACGTCAGGAGAACGATAATTATGAAAAAACCAACAGTAATAATGATATCCGTAGAGAAGGGCGGCACCGGTAAGACGACCGTAGCCCTTGAACTATGTAGCACCTTTGGAAAAGATTATAAGGTACTAGGAATAGACCTCGATCCACAGATGAACCTGACCATGTATGCAGGTGCTGACGAAAAGACCGGAAAGACACTTAAGAATGTCCTTGACGCAGACATCCTTATAGAAGACTCGATTCAGCACCTCAAAGATTTTGACCTGATACCAGGAGACAAGAAGCTGGCAAACGCCAGTAAACTATATGGAGACGCCGACGACATATACCTTCTGAAAGATGCTTTGGAAGATATCAACGATTATGACTTCATCTTCCTCGATAGTGCCCCAGCCAGAAGCCCACTCCTGTATATGGAGTACGTAGCAAGTGACTATATCATCGCCCCAACAGAATGTGATGACGGATCAATCGAAGGACTCTTAGAAATAGGCGAAGATATATCCAGATTCAAAAAACATGGACAGACTCATGTAGAGGTACTCGGAACACTGATGAATAAGATGGAAAACACAGCCATGCACAAGAACTCATACGAGGATCTGCAGACCCTGGCAGATAAAATAGGCGGTAAACCATTTAAGACGAAAATCCGTAAATCAATAGTCGCCTCAGAAGCAAAGACAATGCGTGAAAGCATCAATGACTATAAACCTAGCAACAATGTAGCACTCGACTTCAGAAACCTGAAAGATGAAATCATAGAAAGATTACAGGAACGCGAAAATAGTAATAACTAATTTAACTATATAAACTATAATAAATGATGTAACTATAAAAGGACGGTATATATGAGCAAACGGGATGAAATGAGAAAACTCCGTGAGATGCGGATGAAGCAGCTTTCTGAAGCAGACAGGTCGACGCCGGCAGAAGAAGTGGCACGGAAAGCAGAAGCAGCAATTAGCGAGACACCATCAGACAAAGTGAATCCAGAACCAGATAAATCGACTGATACTCTGGCAATAAATACTGATATAAATGATTCAGAAGTAGAAATGCCCACTATAAATAAAGAAGAAAGGCATACAGCATCAGAATCCGAACCTAGACATGATGAAAAAAGACAAAAAATATCTGAATCGAACTTGTTGAATGATGTGTCATCCAATAAACTACACGATAAAAAGCAGGTTATAGGCAATATAGGTAGTATTCCTAGACTTGACTTTACATACAAAGCAAAAGACCAGAAATGTGGGTTGACTCATACTACAATTATGCTGACAGAGGAATGCATGACCCTATTAAAAACCCGCAGCCTCCAGATGGGAATGAGTCAGCAGGACTATTTCAATATGCTGATTGAAGAAGACCGCGCAGTCGTAAATACAGCTACAGGTAATCTGACTCCGAATGAAACACTACTTGGCAAGATAGATCTCCACGGCAAAAAAAGTAAAAATATCACTGTGACCATAGATAATTACAAGTTTATGAAGAAGGCTGCCGCTCTACGAGGCATAAGTCAGACTAATTATGCTAACTATATAATCCTGAAAGAGCATCTTCGCGAAGAGACAGAAGGACGAAGACCAGGTAAATACGACTGATTAAACTCTACCATATCAGTCATAAATTAGTCATAACAATAATAATAAAGATATTGCAACAACAAATTATTTTGTTATTTAGAAAGCTCTGAATGACGTTATAGCAAAGTATTAGACCAATATTTTATGACTAATTTGGTAGAAACATTCGTCATAATGCGTAGAAAGTTTTGACTACTATGGCAGATAGTCATAATCTTTATGGTAGAAAGTAAGACTGTTTTGGTATAGCAATTCTGCCAAATCGGTCAGAAGTAAGGCATAGAAGCCTTTCTGATCCATAACTACAGACATCACCAAAGCAGTTATCCATAATAATTTGGCAGAGCCAGTCTACTGATTCTACCAATATGATCATTACTTCGGACAGAATTCTACCATTTTGTTACGAAGTTTGTTTATTATAATATTATCATCTACCAAAAATGTCATAGGTTAGCCATTATCTCTACCAAAAACGTCTTAACTTTACCAATCTACCTACCAAACCAGTCATTATTAATCGTTGTGCAATTTTCACAAAAGACTCAGAATCCCATTAACAGGCGATATAAATCGTTAACTTCTGACATATTTGGCAGAAAACTATGACCGATTTGGCAGAAGGCTGCCAATTCTACCAAAAATGTGCCGAAAAAGTTCCGAACTTATTGCGGATTTGGTAGAAGACTGATAAAATTTACAGTATGAATAAGACTAAGAATAAAGGAAATACAGTAGAAAATGAGAATGCAACCAAGTTCGGCGACCTGGTAGTACGCAAGAGTAATGAGTTCATTCTTGGCAAATACAAGAGCTCTCTACTGGAAGAGAAATTAGTAGCTATAGCTATTACAAGGATCCAGGTAGATAAGAACTCAAATATTACCGCAACCATTTTTCCGAATGAGCTGAAGGAGATGCTAGGCCGTGAGAAGGATAATGGACATATCTACAGAGACCTGAAGAAGGTCTCTAAGGAGATGACCGGACACGTAATCGAGCTCAAGGGGAAGGAAGGAGATTTCCATATCCTTAGTCTTATCACTAATGCCGATTATGTAAACGGCCATTTCACTATGACCTTCAACAGCAAGATGTCCGAACATATCCTTGACTTGAAATCGCACTTTACGTCTTATTCACTAGCGAACACCCTGTCGATGAAGAACCAGTATTCATTCAGATTCTATGAGCTTATCAAGATGGATGCCTACAAGGTAACAGACAGCTGCCCGTTCGTCATGCATCAGTACGGAGTATCCGAGCTGAAATTCATGGTCGGAGTCCTGGATATAAATGATGATAAGGTAAGAGCCTGTCAGGATGCCGGTGGTACCTGGGACGAGATGGCAGACGTCTGTAAAGAAAAGCGTATGCAGGACTGGGGTAGCTTCAAGCGTAGAGTACTGGATAAGGCCAAGAATGAGCTGGATGAGATCGCAGACTATACCTTTGACTACAATCTGATGAAGTCAGGCCGTGGAGGTAAGGTAGTAGCGGTAGAACTCATCATCCACAGGAATGACATGAGAGGCCAGAAAGCACTTGAGGATGCAGACAAGAAGGAAAGCATCGTAAAGAACAGGAATAATGCCTACCAGCAGATGAACCTGGATGATTATACACAGCCGCTTCCGGATGCAATCATGGCATACAGAGGCCACAACAATCTCACCGAGTACAATCTCAAGAGCATCTACGACGAGGCAGATGGAGACGCATCACTTGTGATAAAGGCCATCAATACTGCAGACAAGGCATCAGAGACATCGGTAATCACCAACTATGTCGGCTGGATCATCAATTGCGTGCGCAACGGCGGCTATGACGAGCCACAGATGGTATCTAACGGCAGTAGCGACCGTGGTGACCAGATCAGGGAAGCCCAGACAGCACTTGACTCCATGTCTCCATCCGAGATGGACGATCTGAGCGCAAAGTACTGGAAGAAGGCGCAGGACAAGAACACTGCCATCTACCAGAAATTCGTAAACTATATCGAATCCCAGGGTGCGAATGTCACAATGTTCGAGGCCGTCAATACACCGGGTGAATGTGGTGAAAAGTTCATGGCCTGGATCAAAGGCGAAGCGATAGAGCTGATATAGACTTGTCGAAACTACCGCGTAGTGGTATCATTGTTTAGCATTAAAAAGGATACATAAGATGAGGAGAAGAGCCATACAGTAGCTCTTTAAATTAGAAATGAACATGAGAAAACATCCTCAGCAGATCTTAGCTGCGAGGACTTTTGTAATATTTTTCCTGGACTGTATCACGATAGCATTGTCAGGATTTATAGCTTTATGGGTCAGGTTTGACTTCAGGATCGCAAATATTGAGCCGCAGTATGTGACGGAGCAGCTACGGATTCTGCCGGAAGTGCTGATCACATTTATCGCGGTGTATGCGGTCAATAAGCTGTATATGTCGGTATGGCGCTTCGCATCGGTGAGCGAGATGACGCGCATCGTGCGCGCATATGCCATCATGATCCCGGTATTCTGGGTGGAGAAGCAGATATTTCATTTCCAGCTTCCAAGAAGTGTATATTTAATTGCGTATGTCATAGACTTCCTTTGCTGCATAGCTATAAGATTCGCATACAGATTCATAAGATACTATGTGAACAGGAGGCGGACAGCGAGAGATGCAGGCGCAGAACGCGTCATGATAATCGGTGCAGGCGCTGCAGCCAGGGAGCTCATGGCCGATATATCTACATCTGATAAGGTGAGATACCAGGTAGTCTGCATCATCGACGATAATAAGGGCAACTGGGGACGCTACCTTGGCAGCGTGCCGATAGTCGGTGGTCGTGATGATATACCGGAGATGGCACAGCAGTACCGGGTGGACAGGATTATTTTTGCGATACCGTCGGCGAGCAGGAAGACCCGTACGGATATCCTGAATATTGCGAAGACCACTGGTTGTCACCTGCAGACCGTGCCGGGGATGTATCAGATACTTAATGACGAAGTACGCGTCAGCAAGCTGCGTGATGTGGATATCACAGACCTCCTCGGCCGTGATGAGGTAAGGGTGAATGATGATCAGATAAAAGAAGCCATACATGGAAAAGTAATACTCGTAACCGGTGGAGGCGGCTCCATCGGTTCAGAGCTCTGCCGTCAGATAGCAGCAGCCGACCCGAAGCAGCTCATCATTTTCGATATATACGAGAATAATGCCTATGCCATCCAGCAGGAGCTGAAGAGGAAATATCCCAAGCTCGATCTTGTAACTCTGATCGGATCCGTGCGCAACACGAACCGTGTGAACTGGGTCCTGAGAAAATATAAACCGGAGGTAGTCTACCATGCGGCAGCACACAAGCATGTCCCTCTGATGGAAGAATCACCGAATGAAGCAATAAAAAATAACTGCCTTGGCACTCTGAAAATGGGTCGTGCGGCAGCAGAAAACGGCGTGAAGCGGTTCCTTCTGATAAGTACGGATAAGGCAGTGAATCCTACAAGTGTAATGGGAGCCAGTAAGAGGATCTGCGAGATGATCATCCAGATGCTCGGGCGCGAGTACCCGGGTACGACCTTCTGCGCTGTTCGCTTTGGAAATGTACTGGGGTCAAATGGCTCTGTAATTCCTCTTTTTAAAAAGCAGATAGCCGAAGGAGGTCCGGTCACAGTTACCGACAAGCGCATAATCCGATACTTCATGACCATCCCGGAGGCCGTCTCCTTAGTCCTTCAGTCCGGACACTATGCGAAGGGTGGAGAAATCTTCGTACTCGATATGGGTGAGCCTGTAAGCATTGACACGATGGCCCGTAAGATGATAGAACTGTCAGGCTTCGAGCCGGATGTTGACATCAAGATCAAATATACGGGCTTAAGGCCTGGGGAGAAGCTGTACGAAGAACTGCTGATAGATAAGAACAATAAGCAGCTCAAGGAGACAGCCAATCAGAGGATCTTCGTAGAAGAGGCATACCCTCAGGACGATGACTGGTTCAGGGAGGAGCTCGGGAAGCTGGAGAATGCAAGCAAGTCAGAGGTGCCAGGTGAGAAGATCAGAGCGCTGATCAAGGAAGTAGTGCCGAACTACACCGGCGCCTGATTCTGCGTTCTGTACCGGAAAATATCCCCGTGCGATAATTGACGAAAAGCACTATTTACGATACAATATATAGGTTAGATAATTTTTACAACTGATTTCCGCATCAGTCACGTCGCTAACGCGCGGACTTGTAGGAATGATGAAGATACTGATAGAAAAGAACCGGAGTATAGAAACGCTTCGGATGGCGGAGCGTACTTAAAATGAAGGTGGTTTCAATGGGAAGTTCTAATGAGCCATGAAAAGATTATGGTACAGAATGTTAAACAAATTTAAGATTTATATGGAGCTAAACAATGGGTAAAAAACCAGTGCCAAATTATGTTAGGGATATTCGAAATAATAACTACTCATATGATAAAATAACGCGTATACTGTTTAAAAATTTAAAAATAAGCACATATCCGATAAATGTTTTTAAAATAGCCAAAGAATTTCAATTTGACATATTTTATGGGACATTTAAACAGGATAATATAAGTGGCGCGATGTGGGATGGTGATACCCCTATAAATGTAGGAGATAAGACCAGCAGTCGCTTTATATTGCTGAACAAGAATGATGATATAAATAGGCAGGCGTTTACAGTGGCCCATGAGCTGGGACACTTCCTGCTGGACTGTAATGATAATTCAAACTTCTATGAAAGATATCATGGAGATGAAAAGCAGACTGGTGATGAGAAGAAAATGGAAGACAGAGCTGATCAAATGGCAGCAAACATTCTCATGCCATCCTGGTTTATAGAGGCATATGTCAGCTATATCAGAAAAGCCATGAATATGCCAAGAGAAAATCTTGTAGAACAAATGACTAAGGACTTTAATGTTGAGAAGGCGGCTGCGAGCAAAAGACTTGATGAATTAAAAATTGCGTTAAAAGAGGATTAATATGGAAGAACCATCCATGAATTCACATGAGGCTGAGGGAGATCTACAAGATCTTGTATCGTCACCTATCGTAACATCTAAAAGTAAGATCACCAAAGAGACATATCGAAACAAAGAAACAGAGCTATCAAATCTTTTACAGACTTCATATTTCGATATGGATCAGTTGTTTCAAAAGTATCTGAATATATTTGTAGACAATGCTGAAAGTGATGCAAGTATTAAGAAGAATCTTAAGATAGCATTCTTTATTATAGTAATGATAGTCCTTTTGGTTCTTGTGGCCATGCCATTTGTGGTACTTCTTGTGGTGATTCTTAATAAAATACCAATTTCATATTCTCAGTTCGCAATCGCAGTATTATCATCTACAGTCGAAATAATAACTTCGCTTATTGTTCTTCCGAAGATTATAGCCGAGTATCTGTTCAACAAGGACGAAGACAAAAATAAGACAGACATCATAGCAAGAATGCAGAAATATAATAAAAACAAGAGAGATAGGATGCAATGAACTGCTTTACAGGAGAAAATAAGATAGCTATATTCGATGTGGATGGTAAATATTTTAATGGAGAAGAGACATGAAACTGGTAAAAGCAAAAGCCGAAAAGCTCTTATTGAATAAAAGGTACCTGATTCCGTCCATCCTTGCTATCGGTTTCGTCCCTCTCATCATGCACGAGCACACTTACCGTACTCATCTTGAGAACGAAGACTGGTTTGCAGTAGGCAATTATACTGCTACAGACTTTTTCCTGTTCTGGAAGCAGTGGGCTGTGATCATCCTGGCTCTGGTATGCCTCTTACTCCTGCTTATCAGAGCAAAGTACTATAAAGAAAAGATTCCATGGGAGAAGAAGGCATTCATACCACTTGGGATATACTGCTTATTTGTATTCCTGTCAGCCTGCTTTGCAAAGAAACCATTATTCGCCTGGGCTGGTGGATATGATATGTTCCAGAGTACATTGGCAATACTCAGCTATGTGGTACTGTTTTACTATACATATAGCTGTATCAAGAGCATGGATCATGTGCTGTATCTGCTGAGAGGGGCTGAGATTGGTGTTACGATAGAACTTCTCATATGCTTCTTCCAGGCGATTGGGCATGATCCGATAGCTACTAAGGTCGGGAAGATACTGGTGACAAATCCGAGCAGATGGAGCAATCTTGATAGTCTGACTCTTAGTCCTGATGTGTATGGAACAATATATAATACGGACTATCTGTCAATGTATCTGCCGATAGTGGTTCCGATCATTGTGGTCCTTCTGGTTATAGAGAAGCAGTTATGGAGAAAGATTTATAATGCATGTCTCCTGTTGCTATCTTTATTTGTCCTGGTAAAGGGACCTAGTTCAGCAAAGATGGCTATTGTAGCTGCCGTAGCCATTGTGCTCATCATATGTTGTACCAGAGATAGAAGGTTGCTGGTGTCTTGCGTTATAATGCTTGCTTGTATAGTATTTGCTGGAGCGAGTATTATATTTGGAAGTAGTGGATATTACAAGGCAAAGGCTGATCAGCTTTGGAATGGAATAGCACTGGAGGACAGTGATGTCCCTATAAAGAGTGTTACGACAGGTGACCAGGCTCAGGGAATAACTGTAGAGCTTAAAGATGGCAAAGCCTACAGATTCACTTTCTCGATATCAGATGGAAAGATAAATGATCTGACTGTTTATGATACTAATGGTAATCCTATAGCGCTTACAGAATCTAATCCTGATAATCAGACATATGTATTTGCAGATGCTGAGAATCAGGCTGAGGGTTTATATTTCTATAGGGATGATACTCATGGTATGCCATATCTGATGCTTGTAAAAGACGGATATTCATTCCCGTTTGTGGACTCTAACCTGTATGGCAATGGCAAGAAAGGATATTATCTGGTATCAACAGCAGGGCGTTGTGTGAAACTTCCACAGAAGAATAAAGGTGAGGTATATGAAGTATTCCATAATGGATTCTGGTCAGGACGTGGGCCGATATATAATCGGTCACTACCACTACTCAAGAAGAATATCATCATAGGTTCCGGAGCTGATAACTACATAATTGTATACCCGCAAAGGGACTATATACTTGATTACTATCTGAATTACGGTTCGAATACACTGAATGTAAAGCCTCATAGCTATTATCTGCAGGTGTGGATTCAGGAAGGATTCATAGCATTTGCAGCGTTAATGGTGTTTTCCGCCTGGTATGTGTGTGACTGTATAAAGAAATACCGAAAAGTCACACGTGAGGATCATAGTGGAATTATTGGGATTGCCATAATGACAGGAGTTATTGGCTATCTGATAGCAGTAATAGCAAATGACTCTACAATATGTACAGCGCCAGTGTTCTGGACAGTGCTGGGACTTGGATGGGGGATAGACAGTTTAAAAGTAGAAAAAGTAGAAATAGCAGAATAGAAATAATAAGGTTCCCAGAAGAATTAAGGCTTCTGGGAGTTTTTTGTCTACTTATGACTAACTACAGGCAGTGAAATAGTTAGTATTTCCAGACCGATTATAAGAAGAAACTCCTGCCAACGGTAGGACATGAACATAGAGAAGAGCAGATGGACAAAGGTAAAGCGAAAAAGTTAATCAAGGCCACAGCAATCACACTGGGTGCGACCTACGTTGTACTAGATCTCGTTGCTAAGCACCAGAAGAAGGATTCTACGTATTCAACACCCGAGCAAGAGCGTGAGCGCAATCCCATGCAGGGTAAGTCTGTTGAGTTTGTAGTAGACCCGTCTGACAAAGAGAACGCTGATGGCGAGTGTGGTCATCTGGAAGCTACAGGCGAGTCCCATGCCCTTACCAGGCACCAGTCTGCTTATGAGCGCTATGTAAAAAGAGCCATGGATAAAGGCTTATCTTTTGCAGGCTTAGTCGCTCTCGCTCCTGTCATGGGCGGCATCGCATTAGCAATCAAAATCGAAGATCCGGGTCCAGTTCTGTTTATACAGAAACGTGTCGGGCAGGACAAAGCTTATTTTAAGCTTCACAAATTTAGATCAATGAAGACGTCTACACCGCATGATGTTCCGACACATATGTTGGAGAATCCAGAGAGCTATATTACTAAAGTAGGTAGATTCCTGCGTAAGCACTCCTTGGATGAGCTGCCACAGATCTGGGATATCTTCGTCGGGAATATGTCTGTCATTGGACCTCGTCCTGCTCTGTGGAACCAAGACGTCTTAGTAGCTGAACGCGACAAAGTCGGGGCAAATGATGTGAAGCCAGGACTCACCGGCTGGGCTCAGATCAATGGGAGAGATGAACTAAGTCTTACTGACAAGTCTGCTCTTGATGGGGAATATACAAGAGAGCTGGAGAAGGGCGGAGTAGACGCACTTAAGATGGACTTGAAATGCTTTACGGGAAGTCTTCATGTGTTCGGCTCTGATGACACTGTGGTAGAAGGTGGAACCGGGAGCATGGCTGCGTCTTCCACAGGAGCGCTTCGTCCCGATGTACCAGAGAAAGACCCAGAGGAACACTTCGCGTGTGATTACCACTTCACAGTTGACCACAATGGTCATAAGAATGTGCTGATTGTAGGAAAGAACAGTTATATTGGCGACAGCTTCGTCAACTATGTTAAGCAGCACTACAGCAACAACTTCACATTTACTGTGGTTGACACTCTGCCGGGTGATGATGGGGAGTCTGAGTTAGATGCTCTGAGTTCAGACGATTTAGCATCCTTCGACATCGTGTATCACCTCGCAGGTATAGCACATGCTGATGTGGGTAACGTAGATGATGCTACGAAGGAGAAGTATTACAAGGTCAACACTGACCTGGCTGTGGCTACTGCTAAGAGGTATAAAGAAGCACTTAGCGCTGCAGGGCGTGAGGGACTCTTTGTTTTTATGTCCTCTATGATCGTTTACGGTGATTCTGCTCCGTATGGCAAGGAGAAAGTCGTAGACCGTAACACCACACCAACTCCTGCAAATTTCTACGGAGACAGCAAGTGGCAGGCGGATAAAGGTATTCGTTCTTTGGCTGATTCAACCATGAAAGTCGCTATCATACGTCCACCTATGATTTATGGTAAGGGGAGTAAGGGAAATTACCCTACACTTGCGAAATTGGCAAAGAAACTTCCAGTATTTCCTGATGTTAGTAATTCTAGAAGCATGTTGTATGTGGGAAATCTGTGTGAGTTCTTGAGCCAGATGTTCCTGAGCAAGGTTAGTAGCGTCGATGGTGAAGATAGCTCAGAAGCACCAAACGCACTCATCTTAATGCCGCAGAACGGTGAATATACGAAAACCGCTGATATGGTAAAGGCTATTGCAGAAACCGTTAGTCATTATATCTCTGTGGTCAAGGTTCTTAATCCGGCTGTGGTTCTTGCAGACAAGGTCCCGGGTAAAGTCAGTAGACTAGTTGATAAGGCCTTCGGGAATAATTGCTATGATCAGAAACTTAGCGACTGCGATGGATTGGATTATCAGAAGTATAGCCTTGAAGAGTCGATAGTTCTTACTGAGTCACCAGCACCCGTTTCCTCATTCCCAGACAATAAGCTCACATCTTTAAAAGGCAAGAAAGTCTTACTTATAGCCCTTCCTGGCTATCCGGATGGAATGATTAAGGGAATGCAGGAGCTTGGTGCAGAGGTTGATTATATCCACGATAAGCCAAACGAGGGCTTTGTATCGAAGACATTAGGCCGCCTTCACGTGGGATTCTATGAAAAGGTAATCAACGATTACTACAAGACAGTCCTTGAGGCTCTTAAGAATCGTGATTACGATTACATCCTTTCTATTCGTGGAGAATATACCCCGGCTGAGTCTTTGAAGCTGATGAGATCATACTTCCCTCATGCGAAGATGATTCTTTATATGTGGGATGGTCTGCACAAGCAGAATACCGTAGGAATAGAAGAGAAGTGGCCTTTGTACGACAAGGTCTACACATTTGACCGTATCGATTATGAGGCTGATAAAGGAAAGATAGAATTTCTCCCCCTTTATTATTATGACGCATACCTTCCAAAAGATATTAAGGATGCGAATAGTGGCGATCTTAAATATGATTTGAGCTTTATAGGAACTGGACATGATGATCGTATTCGAATCGTTAAGGAAGTCATGAAGCAGTGTGAGAATCAGGGATTAAAGACATTCCATTACTTCTTCATGCCGCATAAGCTCGTATTCCTTAAGAATAAGTTATCAAATCCAAATTTTAAAAATGTAGAAGAATCTGATGTTCACTATGAGATGCTGCCGTTTGAAATGCTCTATCAAACATATGCGGATTCTCGCTGCGTGATGGATGTTGAGAATAGAGGACAGCATGGACTTACTATGCGCAGCATCGAGATTCTTGGATTAAAGAGAAAATTTATCACGACGAATAAGGATATCGTTAATTACGATTTTTACAATCCAAATAACATTTTGGTTCTTGATCGTGAGAATCCCGTTGTGGATATGGATTGGTTTAATAAACCATACGAGGAACTTGATGAAAGCCTCTATGAAAAGTATTCATTGAGGAATTGGATCCTGGAAGTTTTAAAGTAATATCTTCCACGCTGAATGAATGTGTGCGAGATGAACTTGAAGGAGTTGAACTGTTAATGAAGATACTGGTAACTGGTGCGAACGGATACCTTGGGAAGGGAGTTGTCAAACAGCTTTTGAATGATGGCGTGGACGTTGTGGCCACAGATTTTAGAGATAATCTAATCGACAAAAGAGCAGAGATAAAGTGTGCGGATTTATTCAATATTGAAGATCCATATGAATATTTCGGAAAACCGGATGCAATTCTCCACATGGCTTGGAGAGATGGGTTCGTGCACAAGTCTGTGAATCATGTCAACGATCTTCTGAAGCATTATACGTTTTTGTCTAAGATCATCGACGCCGGTTGCAAACAAGTGGCTTGCATGGGATCGATGCATGAAATTGGCTTCTACGAGGGAAGTATTAACGAATCCACACCGTGTAATCCGCAAAGCTTGTATGGCATCAGCAAGAATGCATTGAGGGAACTGCTGGAGCTGAAATGCAAGGAGAATAAGACGATATTCCAATGGCTGCGAGGCTTCTATATCGTAGGTAATACCGAAGATGGCAGCAGTATCTTCTCAAAGATTGTCCAAGCAGCACATAAAGGACAGAAAGAGTTCCCGTTTACGATGGGACTGAACCAGTTCGATTTTCTCGACTATGATGTGTTCTGCAAATATGTAGCTGATAGTGTAGAACAAAACGAGATCAATGGTGTGATTAATATCTGCTCTGGAAGGCCGGAGAAGTTGGCTGACAGGGTTGAACGATTCATAAAAGAGAACAATTTCAACATAAAACTCGACTATGGTAAGTTCCCTGATCGTCCTTATGATTCTAAGGCTATCTGGGGAGACGACTTTAAGATACGTATGATTGAAAAAACGAAAGAATTGGAGAAAAAGTAAGTGTCTAACAATAAGCAACTTAAAAACAAATATTCTCCTTCTGAGATTGTGAAGAATGTATATTCTCTCGTAATGACGAAAATAACAATGCCACAGGCAAGATTTGTTAGAAGACCCATATATACTCGGGGGGGGGTATCGCTCGAAGGGGCTGTCGGCCTTACAACTGGCCGAATGTGCCGGTTCGACCTTGAAGGAAATAAGAAAACATTAAAAATCGGTAACAATTGTGAGTTTGGCGATTATACACATATTGTTGCATTAAACGATGTTGAAATTGGGAATGATGTTCTTATTGCTTCCAAGGTATTTATCAGCGATACCAATCACGGGAAATATTCCGGTGATAACCAGAGCAAGCCTTCCACCCCGCCTAGAGAAAGAAAACTGATTAAAGGCTCAGTCAAAATAGGTAACAATGTTTGGATTGGCGAGAATGTAGTGATATTATCCGGAAGCAAGATAGGAGATGGCTGTGTTATTGGAGCAAATAGTGTAGTCAGTAAAGAGATTCCTGATAATTCAATTGTCGTAGGAGCGAATAGGATTCTAAGGCAGTATGGAGAATCTTAACTTGCTCTAAATGACAAGTGCACATATATGATTCGTCAAGCTTCTGAAATCATGAATGGAGTTTTTGAAGATGACGTTTCAGAAAATGTGTTGGGCCATAAGAGGAATAACTTATAAGGCAACATTTGGAAAGTTCGGCAATGTATCTTATATTGGAAAGCCAGTATCAATAGTTGGTACAAAAAACATATTCATAGGTGACGAGGTTAGAATTTATCCAGGCATTCGTATGGAAGCGGCAAATGGTGGGTCAATAAGAATCCACGATAACTGCTCAATCGCCCAGAATGTGCATATAACGGCTGATGGAGAAGAACTTTCAATAGGCAGCGGGACAACCATACTTGGGAATTCATTCATAACGAATCTGGATCACGAATATAAAGGGATTGGAGTTCCAATCCTTAATCAGAAAAGGACAGTAAAAACCACAAAAATTGGTGAAAATTGTTTTATCGGAATGGGTGCGTGTATTCAGGCGGGAACAGTTCTTGGAAAACAATGTATTGTTGGAGCCAATGCAGTAGTACGCGGAACATATCCGGATTACTGTGTGATTGTCGGAGTGCCTGGTAGAGTTGTGAAAAGATACAATAAAGAGACAGGCGAATGGGAAAAGGTATAAGTATGATAAGCGTTGTAATTCCAGCATACAACAGCTCGGAAACGATAAAGGACTGTGTTGAGTCGGTTTTGAATCAAACGAGAGCCGACCTGATTGATGAGATTATTGTTGTGAGTGACGGATCTTCAGATGATACGGTATCTATTGTAGAAGAGCTAGAGAAAAGCGATAAGCGGATAAAGCTATTCTCAAAAGAAAACGGAGGAGTTTCAACAGCTAGAAATGCTGGAATTAAAGCTGCAAAATCAGAATGGGTTGCATTGCTTGATTCCGATGATGTATGGCTTCCAAAGAAGATAGAAGAACAGTGGAAACAGATACAATTACATCCAGAAATTAGATTTATTGGATGCAATAGGAATAAAGAAGACGTTCATATCGGAACAAAGGTTAATGATTCTTTATATAAACTTAACTTAAAGCAACTTCTTATCAAAATGTGGCCACACACCTCTACGGCTGTTATCAATCATAGGGTTTTTGAAAAAGTTGGTTTATTTAATGAAAACATGAGGTATGCAGAGGACGGAGAATTGTGGAATAGAATAGCTATTCAATACCCACTATATTACATACCGGTCTCTTATGAAATTGCTGGAGGAAATAAACTGCAATTTGGTGAGAGCGGCCTCTCAGCAAATTTAAAAGGTATGTACGAAGGAAATGTTTACAACATAAAAGAGCTTAAGGCAGACAAGGCAATAAGTACAGGATATTATGCATTTCTTCGTATTTTTTTCTATCTAAAATATATTCGTCGCATCTTGATTACAAAGCATATGAAACGGAAGCAATCTAAATGAAGACCATTGTTATTTACTACAATAGTATGGCCGGTTCAGGCGGTATAGAACGTGTTATATCAAACTTAATGTTTGCGTGGAAAGAATACTATAACCTTATTCTTTTAACAAAAGATGATTCAAAGAATTCTTTTTATAAGATTCCCGATGATGTTAAGAGACTCTCAATTGAAGAGCCTTTGAACTTGGATATGAAGGATCGCAAACAGCGGATTAAAGAAGTATTTAGTAATACTTGGAGAAGTCATAAAAAATTAAAAAAGGTTCTGGCAAATATAAAATTTGATTATATCTATACAGCAACTCCATTGAATTCTCTAGAGGTTTATCTTGCTAATAAATCTTACAAAGAAAAATTGGTTATTAGTGAACACGCTTCAGCATATGCAGTAAATGGCATATACCAGAGAATAAAAAAATATGTATACCCTAAAGCATATTGTATTTCTGTTCCTAATAGGATGGATGTGGATGTATATAAGTCCTGGGGATGCAGAGCCGTTTATATTCCCCACCTGATTCCAAAAGTTGAGAACATAAGGCCTAACACATTAGATACTAAGATTATGCTTAATGTTGGACGACTTACATCTGATAAGCGACAGGCGGAATTGATCAGATGTTGGAGTGAAATTCCTGACAGAAATGGCTGGAGACTTTGGATAGTAGGAGACGGCGAAGAAAAAGATAATCTTCAAAATGAAATATCTGACTTGCACTTATCTGACGTGAACTTGATTCCTGCAACTAAGGAAATTGATAAGATATATAAAGAGGTTTCTGCGTTTGTTTTCACATCCAGAATGGAAGGCTTTGGTATGGTTCTTCTGGAAGCAATGCAGTATGGAATTCCATGCATCTCTTTTGATTGCCCTAGCGGTCCCAGAGATATTGTTAAAGACGGTGTTAATGGCTATCTGGTTAGTAATGATGATTGGAAGAATCTACAAAAGGTATGTGAAAAGATGATACTAGCAGATCCAATGCACTTAAAAACTCTAGGACAAGAATCAATTAATATTGTAAAAAAATGGGATAATAAAGAAATAATAGAAAAATGGAAGCTAGTTTTTAAATAACATTTTTTATTTTAATTTATATTTAAGGAATAAACATGCCAATATTTTATGTTATTATATTAAGTGTACCACTTTTATTTACAATATTACGAGAGAGAGTAGGAAAAGGATATGAGGTTATAGATACCTTGTCTATTATTTTTACCTCCATCCTTCTTTCACTTAGAGAAAATACTGGGGCGGATTTATTAACTTATAAACAAAATTATTACATGCATATGAATAATAATTTTGTTGGAGGAGATTTCTCGGAACCTGGATATTTACTGGCTGTAAAAGTATTTTCTGCACTAAAAATACCATTTACTGTCTTTCTGTTTTTAATAGCTGCCTTTAGTTTATTTGCATTATATTATTATCTTGAAAATTCAAAACTTGATAATAAGGTGATGCCTTTATACATATATTTTACAATTTTTGATCTGTATGTATACTCACTTTCTGCCATTAGACAAGGAATTGCAATATCCTTCCTCCTGATATCGTTGGTTAAGTTTAATAGAAAACAATATTTTCGGTCGATTATTATCATTGTCCTTGGAACAATGTTCCATTGGTCAGTAATTATAATGATTCCAATGATTTTTTTGCTAAATGCAGTAAAAAGAGTTAGAGGAATTGTGATTTTGGGATTAACAGTATTGATCCCAATTCTGTATTTTATAGGTGTTAATTCTCCGATTATTGAGATTATCGCTAAATTTAATTATAATACAAATTACTATTTAAATATACTTGCTAATGAAAGAACCACGAATATAAAGTCATTTATTTGGAGCTTTATTTTGGCTATTATTTGGTCACTTTATTTGATTTTCTTTAGATCTATAGAAGTTGATGGAACTGTAACTCTGTGGAAGACAGATGTTGTAAGGCAGTATGTTGAACTTGATTATAATGACTGGTGTGTCATCATATTTTTGATCTTAAGGTCCTGCCTGGATATATATTATATTTCAGCTTTACCAAGAGTCGAAATGTATTTTTATTTAATGCTACCTTTTACACTTGAAAAGGAAGTAGAGAAAACGAAAGGAAAAGTCAGAGCTTTTATTTATGTCTTACTTGCTTTTGCTTTTGCAATTTCTTTTTACGTTAGATTACACATGAACTGGGAATTTTATGGAAGTGCGAGATTTGTTTTCTGATATTAGTATGGGGATTGACAAATGTGTACTATATCTGTTGCTATGACAACTTATGATGGTGAAAAATATATATTAGATCAATTAATATCATTAAGAGATCAAACCAAAAAGGCAGATGAAGTAGTCATTGTGGATGATGCTTCCTTAGATAAAACAGCAGCATTAATAGCTGATTTTATTAAAAAAAATGAATTGTCGAATTGGAAGCTTGTTATTAATAAGACAAATAAAGGATGGGTACAAAACTTTTATTATGCAATCAGCCTTACTACTTGTGAAATAGTGTTTTTTTCCGATCAAGATGATATTTGGGATAAAAATAAAATAATGGAAATGAGCATCAGAATAAAAGAATATGCTCACATTCAAGTTCTTGGTTGCCGAGTAAAACTAATAGATTCGTATGGCAATGTCCTTCCCAATAATCATTATTCTTTGCCTTTTGATTCAAAAAATACTAGGACTTGTAGAGCAGTTAACTTGGATAACAAGTTTATTTATAGTATTTCGCCTGGATGCACAATGGCAGTAAAAAGAAATTTAATAAATGAATTATTAGAATACGGTTCAAGACTAGCTGTCCCACATGATGCTTTGTTTTGGAAAATCGGAATATTAAGAGGAAAAACATATGTGTTAGATGAGCCGCTCATATCGTATAGGATTCATAGTAGTAATGCGAGTAATCCAAAACTTAATAATCATGATATTACAGGTTCTGCTATGCGGATTGAAGAGAACAGACAATTAATGGAAGAACAGAAAAAGATTTCCCGGATATATTCATTAGTTGAAATTCAACCTAATATAGACACCCTGACTGTGTTGAAAAAACTCGATGGTTTTTTACTGAAAAGAAATATTTATTTAAATGGCGAAGGCAGCTCTTTTTTTTATTATTTGAAATATCATGATTTTTATAGAACGTTTCGCATGTTCCTTGGAGATTTATTGAGCCGCCACAAAATTTAAGGCATATCATGGGCATTAGACTTTATTTAAAAAAAAAAGAATGGAAAAAAGAAAATAAGCATAATTATACTAGCATGGAATGCTATTTTGATCCTGAGCATGTTCACGTTGGAAATTATTCTTATGGCAGATTATTTGTTGTTTCGTATGTGGAAGATAATAAGCTTTACTTAGGAAATTTTTGCTCTGTAGCTGATGAAGTGCGCTTTCTTCTTCAAACTGATCATGAAATGAAATATTTCTCAACCTATCCATATAAAACAAAAATATTAAATGATAATAATGGTGAAGCTATCTCAAAGGGAGATATAGTTATTGACGATGACGTTTGGATAGGCTATCGAGCGACGATACTTTCAGGAGTGCACATCGGCCAGGGTGCAGTGATAGCAGCAGGAGCGGTCGTCACTAAAGACGTACCTCCATATGCCATTGTCGGAGGTGTGCCAGCAAAGGTGATCAAGTACCGATTCAGTTCTGAGATTATTCAGCAACTGATGAAACTTGATTATAGTAAACTCACAGAAGATATGATTCGTGAGAGAATCAATGATCTCTACACCTCCCTGGACGGCAAAACTCCGGAAGAAGTTGAGAAGCTTCTGGAGTGGTTTCCGAAGAAAAGCTGAATGGATTTACATGAAAAGATGTATGAACTGGTTCAAACATTCTGATGGGCATTTCTAAAAAATAATGGATAATAACATTAAAAACTATAGAGAAAAAGAATTACGGAATTATGCAATTGCTAATATATTGATAATACTGTATTGCACAAAAAAACTTGCTTTTTTACAAATTATGGGAAGTATGACAGCAAACTCTTTTCTTGGTTTATTGATAAATTCTGGTCTAATAGGTTCTTTTATATACTGCTATGTTTTTATCATTGATTCAGTAATTTCAAGTGAGTGGAAGGATTTTATAATTTACTTTGGAAAAAATAAGCGCCCAGGGAATACGATATTTTCTGACATAGAAAACGGAAAAGTAAAAGATGATCGTTTTAGTAAAGACGATGCCAAATCTTTTTACTCAAATATTTATTGTCAAGTAGATGACAAGACAAAACCAGATCAGGAAAATCGCAAATTTGAAAATAAAGAATGGTATAAAATTTATTTAAAATACCAGAATGAGACCAAGATTCTCGTATTGAACAGAGATTATCTTTTATGTAGAGATATTGCGATGATGTCAGTATCTTTAATGATAGTATATTTTATTCTGGCGTTCTTATTTACTCTAACAATAAATATTCGGCTGGTTATATTTTTGGGTTTTGAATTCGTTATTTGCAGGGAAGCAGCTAAATCTAAAGCACAAAGAATGGCTAATACAGTAATTGCTGAGGATTTAGGAAAAAATAATAAAAGTGAGGCAGGAAAATGAAATTAAAAGCTTTAAGTCATTATGATAAAGACATGAACACGAGATTTGGTGATTGTATTATGCTGTATGATCATTATTCACTTATTATGTATGATTGTGGAAGTGAAAGACATGCAGAAGAAGTGGAAAATTTTCTTAAAAGACATAATAATATCAATGATGTGTACATAGTAGTATCACATAATGATAGTGATCATACTAATGGTGTTTGTGGCTTATTAGAATGGCTACATGAAAATAAACAGAATTCTAATGTAAAAGTATATACTCATCAACTGTTAAAGTATAAGGATAAAATTACAGACAAAATAGGAGACAAACGGAGAAATCGACAAAGTATAGGTAATGCAATTCTTGAAGAATTTAATAATATTAAAGAAATCATTGATACTGCACGAAATTTTGGCTTTGATAGGATTGAGGCTAAGAAAGATACTAAAGTGGGAAAAGCTGTTATTGTCGGTCCATCAGAAGAAGACTTTCTAGAAGCTGCAGTTAAAGCAATAGACAAGCGTACTTCTGATAAAGTTGGAGAAGGTGACGGTAGCGAAACATATATGAATGCTGCCAGCGTTCAACTCGAATGCGAGATCGAAGATGGTAACAAGATTTTACTTTGTGGTGACGCG
This sequence comes from uncultured Lachnospiraceae bacterium, assembly GCA_900316165.1. Lineage (GTDB taxonomy): Bacteria > Bacillota > Clostridia > Lachnospirales > Lachnospiraceae > Weimeria. Next base: position 38,278 of record ONBW01000021.1, read on the forward strand.
TCACCGGATTTTCTTCCAGATCATCTGAACTATAACATTATTCAACTGCCACATCATGGGCGGCTTGATAACGCAAAAGCAATATTTAATGATATTGAAAAAGATGGGGATGATCCACAGGAAAAGTACTACTTAATTTCTGATAACACGGGATCAGGGGAAAAAAGTGGCGGTTCTGATGACCTTGTCGAGTATATGAAAAATGAGAAGTATTCACCAGCATTCAACACAAAGGATGGAGTAGTTGATCTGCCTGAGCAGATTAATACAATATCATCAAAGCAAACAAGAAGGCCTCTCGGTGATTTGGATTGTTTCTAAAGCTACATCAGGAACAGAAACAGAGATGGAAGCCAGGCACCATTATATCGAAGAAGTGACAGGAGCAGATGTCAGTGAATGGACAGAATACATAGCAGGAAGTCCTGAGGTATTGCCAGAGTATTATGCAAAGTCCAATGATGGGTTACCATATGTATTTATAACTGCTCACACAAACGAAGTTAAAGACATAATATCAAGGTTGCCGAAAATTGTCGGTATAAAGAACTACAAATATATTAAAAAAATTATCATAAATTCATGCATAACATGCGCAATATGGATTAAAGAAATTAAAAGTTCACTTTATTTGATAGATTTAAATGCTGTTATCTATTATTCCAAACAGGATGTTTATAAACCAAACAATAAAACACCGCTTTTAGTAAATTATCCTAAGAACGTTGGTACATATGGATTTCTTACAACTAAATCAGAACGTGGATTTTTTAGACATCGTAATGAAGGCATTGATAAAGCATTAAGAAAAACATTTATGAGAATATAAATGTTAAATGGTGACAGACTTATTGAGTTCGATAGCGTACTCACAGATATAATCTTTGACAACTGGGTAAAGCTTTTGGATGAGCTCGATATTGTGAATCAGGTTTATCTGTACACGATATCGAAGAACTTAATGCCGGTGGATATGAGACTGTCCTTTATGACAGAACTCGCGGAGCCATTGGTTGAAATAGTAATTGCTGAAAAGAAATACTTCCCATCTCTTAAGCCGGGATCTCGTGGAACAAGCCTTAAGCAATGTCTGGATGTGTTAATCAATCAGTATGGCAGGATCATCTTTCAGAAGGAGATGAACTCAGATTACGATTATCTCTTGTCCACACTTGTCAGTAGCAGGGTGCGGATCATGCACATTAAAAGAGATCAGCCTAAAGAGAGGTATTTCGATGGGATCGAATCTATCAGATACATGAAGAAGCTTAGTTTGCTGTATAGGGTGGTTTTATTCGAATTGCTTGGTATTGATGAAGACATTTACAGAGGAAGGCTTGAGAATGCCACAAAGTTTATTGATACGTGGAATAGCCGCAACAGAATAAGTGATTAGTAAGATTTAGTAAGATTTTATGCCAAATAAGAAAGACGATAAAGATCATTATGACCATAAAGGTTTTAAGACATACACCATACAGTCGCTAACCGATTATATTGATTTGCTGGAATCCCTCAATACAGGAGACAAAGAACTGTGGTTTCGTGGGCAGTCCAGTGCAATGTATAGACTAACTCCGTCAGCATTAAGATATTGCTATGGTGTGGCAGATTGGAAAGGCGAATATTTCGAGCGCCCAGTTCCTGAGAATCTATCAAGTGGTTCAAACCATAAGGTGGTATTTCCAGATGTTGACGCAATGGTAGAGGAGTTTAAGAAGAAAGCCGAACCTATTTTGGAATATACGGCTGCTAATGACATTGAATGGGAATGCATCGGACAACACTATGGCCTTCCTAGCAGGATGCTTGATTGGACTACAAATCCCTTGGACGCATTGTACTTCGCCATTGGAGAGGATAAGGAAAAAGGTAAAAACGAAGAACTGAAAAATAGTGGTACGTTCAAATGGGAGAAAGAGGACAACCCCGGATGCACTGATGATGAATTGATTAAGCTCATTTATCAGAAGGCAGTAGATGAATTTGCTGACAGGCAGCTTTCTGAGTATGGTGGAGCAGTCTTTATTATTGATCCTGTGGAGATAAACAAATATACAATACCCTGGGAAAAAGGCGTTGAGCCGTGTGTTCTTGATCCTGAAGAATCTTGGTGCAGTGAGTATATAGAAAAATGTCTTCATGAAGCAGAGCTTCCAATTTGTATTCATGGTTTTAACAAAGAGAAGCGTATAAGTCGTCAGTCTGGTAATTTTTCCACAACTGGGACGGATGTAATGCCGCTTGATTATAGAGATTTCTTCCAACCAATGATTACAAAGATATTCATTCCTTACAATTGCTATAAGTCTATTCGTAAGGAACTTAGAGCCATTGGTATAACAGAAGGTGAAATATATGCTAAGAAGCGTGATGGCTCGGGTAATTATATAGATGACGATAAGGATGTGATCTGCAGGAAGATTGCAGCTGAAACCACAAGTAAGTTTATAAAGCAAATGGAGAATACTCATCATGGTCCTGATGAATGGATGTAAGCATTGTGCAGAATTTACAATTCGAGATGGTGTGAGCATCATTTTTTCCAGGCAAATAAAGAAAGGAGCAGAATAAAACCATTGACAAGCAGTAATAACAACAAAGACAATCTCTCAGAGCAGAGCAGAGCAGAGCAGAGCAGAGCAGAGCTAAGAACTGACCACAAGAACTCATATTCTGACCTGAGTCGTAAATTCAAACACATTAGAGTTTTCACAGTTATCCTTGCAATTATTGTCCTGATTGGAGCGTTGGGAGCAGGGTACTGTGGATTAAAGCTTTATAATAAGGTTCAGAACAATGCCACAACTATAAATTCTCTTCAAAGCCAACTTATAGACTTCCAAAGTAGGCTAGAAGCTATATCTCCCTCGCTTAATGACGAAGAACAAAAATTCATTGATAACTGTGATGAATCTCACTACAATATCCTTTTTATTGGAAACAGCATTACACGTCACGGACTGGCTGATTACTGGTGGAGCGAAAATCGTGGTATGGCGGCAAGTGAGGATTCTAAGGATTATGTTCATGTGGTGAAGTCAGAGTTAGGGGCGGATGCACAAACGTTAAAGACCTTGAAGCCTTCCGCCACGGCAGTTAACTGTTATGCCAAGAATTACTACGAATGGGAGAAGCAAAGTAAGGACAGGGCAGAGACTTACAGCCTGATTGATAAGTATTTCAGTAATGGCAATAATATCGATTGCGTAGTTTTACAACTTGGCGAGAATTGTGATGATACAAGCACATTAGAGTCTGACTATGAGGCCTTGGTAAATCATATAAAAAATCTTGCTTCGAACAGTAAAATTCTTATTGTTGGTGAGTTTTGGAGGGATCCTGATAAGGACTCTGCTAAAAAGCAGGCCGTTAGCAACACAGATACAACATTCATAGACCTATCACCTATCCAAGATGATCCAGCTTATCAGGCTGGCAAAGGAACCGAAGTTCTGGGAGACGACGGAACGAAGCATGCGATAGAGCATGATGGCGTTGCCGGACATCCTGGAGATAAAGGGATGGAATGGATAGCGAAGGCTGTGGTTGAAGGGATAGAAAAGTAGTTTTCTCGGAGTCAGTGACTGCTTGGAGATTGAGAGTATCAAAAGTTATATTTTATGAAGAAAGAAGAGAAAGCTATACAGGATAAAAATGAAGGCGTGGCGGCAGAGAAGGAAGTAAATACACAACCCACACCAGCTACTCCTAGTATTAAAAAGAACACTATTTATAACTTCATAAAAACTCTTTCGAGTGTGATATTTCCATTGATTACATTCCCGTATGTTTCACGAGTTCTTCAGCCTGAGAACATGGGGAAGTATAATTTCGGAAATACCTATGTGAATTACTTCACGCTCATAGCTTCTCTAGGAATTACTACATATGCGATAAGAGAATGTTCGCGTGTTCGTGACGATAAGAAAAAACTGAGTACAGTAGCAAGCCAGATTTTCAGCATCAACATTATCACCACAATTATTGCCTATGTGCTTCTTTTCTTAATTCTTTTTCTCTATCCGGGACTTAATCCTTATATCAGGATCATTACAATTCAGAGTGTGATCATCGTTTTCACCACACTTGGAGCGGACTGGATCAACTCCGCGATGGAGGATTTCAAGTACATCACTCTTCGAACTATGGCATTTCAGTTCATCTCCTTGGGTTTGATGTTTATCTTCGTCCGCAAACCTGATGACTATGTCAAATACGCAGCGATAGGAGTATTCTCTTCCAGCGGCGCAAACGTTGTAAATATTTTTTATCGCCGAAAGTTCTGCAAAATTCGTTATACGAAGCATACGGAGTGGAGAAAGCATCTTAAGCCAATTCTGCTCCTTTTTGTGATGCTGGTAGCTCAGACCATTTTCAGCAACAGTGATATCACTATGCTGGGCTTGATGAAGGGAGATTATGTAACAGGCCTATATAGCACGTCAGCGAAAATCTACAACATCTTAAACCAATTGATGGCATCAATCCTTTGGGTGGTACTGCCACGTCTTTCCAATTATTACGCTGATAAAAATTATGATGGCATAAACCCGCTATTACATAAATCATTGCAGCTTATGGCGATGGTTTGTCTGCCGTGTCTTTTCGGGTGTGCGGTACTTAGTAAGGAAATTCTAAGATTAGTAGGTGGTGTTAATTATGTTAGCGCCTGGCCATATCTTGTCATTCTAATTGGGGCGCTTTTCTTCTCCCTGATTGGTGGAAGTTTTCTTGGAAATATGATTATGCTTCCATCCAAAAGAGAGATTATCTTTACCAGGGCATGTTTGGTCGCAGCAATCGTTAATATTGGACTTAATTTTGTGCTGATACCAGTTTGGGGTGCGACCGGCGCAGCTTTAACTACAATGCTTGCACATATTATTTTATATGTAATGATGTGCCCTTATATGGAGAAAGAGATACAAATTGGCAGCATTAAGAAAATATTCGCTGGACCAGTAGTCGGAGGACTAACCATACTGATGTGGTGTTTCCTTATGAAGGCGTTGTTTAATAATTATCTTATTATACTGCTGACAGGGATAGTTGGAAGTATAGTCATCTACTTCGTAATACTCTATGCAATGAAGTATGAACTTCTGATGACAACGCTTCCAGGCATTAAGTCTAAAATTTTTAGAAGAAAATAAAGATGGATTAGAGATGGGTGTTAGAAGCTCCTTAAATAATATAAATCAAATACTGTATTGGAGAAATTATGCTAAAAAGCTAGAAGAACATTGGTTTTTATGCACAAGAAGCATAGGAGACACAGTTATTTTTCTTTCTAAATTAAAAGCATATAGAGATAAAAATCCGGGAGAGAAGATTAGACTGATTGTTTCAGAAAATCATGTTCCTTTTGTTAAAGGATATAGCGATTATATTGATGAATACAAGGTGTTACCATATGAGAAGATGTGTGCATCAACATCAATTGGCTTTAAAGGTTTATTACCTGATAACTTAAAGTATATTTTGCCGTCGTCATCATCGATAATCTTAGGATATAAAAGCATGTCCATATTCGATCTAATGAATATGACATTGGGGTTAGATCCTGATACTGGATATGAAAAGCCACATTTTCAATGGAAAAATAAAAAGGAGTTCTTAGCTAGCAAGGGTGTAGAGAAAGGCAAATTCGTTTTTCTGGCACCTTCTTCTGTATCGGTTAATAGTAATAATGCTGATATGTGGAAGAAGATAATTAGTTGTGTAAAGAAAAAGGGGTACAAAGTCCTTATCAATAAAGGATCATACGATAATAATCTGTTTGAAAATGAAGAGGTAGTATCATTACCACTGGATAAAGCTTATTTACTTGCTGAAGACTCGGCATTGTTTATAGGAATGAGAAGTGGTATATGCGATCTACTGGGATTTTCTTCATCCAAAATGCTTGTGCTCTACCCAGATGGTAGGGAAGCTGACATGAAATCATTCACTTTTTCCAATATGCCTTTTGATAAAAGCATAGAAGAGTGTTATGAATCACAGGCAGTAAGTAGAGTAAATGAGATGTTGGATCATATCTGACACCTGGTAAGTGGTTTTATAGATTATTTTAGGGCGGTTAAAAGGAACAAATATGGATTTAAATTACATCATTGTACAGGCGGGCGGCAAAGGAAGTCGCATGCAGATACTTACAAGAAATAAGCCGAAGGCATTGGTACCGGTTGATAACCTACCAATGCTTTTTCATTTATTCAGGAAATATCCGGATAAAAAATTTGTAGTAATCGGTGACTATAAGTATGATGTTCTCGACAAGTATCTGGCTGCTTTTGCAGACGTTGATTATAAGCTTGTAAAGGGTACTGGTCATAATGGTACTTGTGCTGGTTTACCAGAAGCGTTGTCTCTCATCCCTGAACACGAGCGTTTTATGCTCATCTGGTGCGACCTTGTTCTCCCAGAAGAGTATGAGTTTCCAGATACTGATGATAATGTGGTTGGAATCAGTAAAGATTTCAGTTGCAGATGGACATACGAGGACGGAAAGTTCTCAGAGGAAAGAAGTGATCAGCATGGTGTTGCTGGTCATTTTATTTTTAAGGATAAAGCTGTTCTTGCAGGTCTTCCAGAGGATGGAGAGTTTGTTCGTTGGTTAAGCGAGACAAATATACGTTTTGTTGAGCAACCTCTTTATAAAACTAAAGAGTACGGCTTATACACGGAGTGGAACAAGCTCCCTAAAATGCGTTGCAGGCCATTCAATACAATCGAGGTTAAAGGGGATAAGCTGATCAAGAAACCAATCGATGAACAGGGAAGAAAGCTTGCTGTTCGTGAAGTGGCTTGGTATAAAAAACTCCAGGGTGAGAATTTTAAAAATATCCCACAAATATACTCATATGATCCGCTTACTATGGAGATGATTGATGGTAAGAATATATATGAGTACAACTACATTTCTGATGAGCAGAAAAAGTATATCCTAAATCAAATCATCACATGCCTTAAAAAAGTGCATTCTCTTGAATCTGCACCAGTAGATGTGGAAAGTTACCATGTGGCATATCTTGATAAGACTTATGACAGATTAAAAAAGGTCAGGGATCTAGTACCTTTTGCAAATGATCCTGTTGTTACTGTCAATGGGAAGAAGTGCAGAAATATATTCTACCATGAGGACGAAGTGGAAAAGCTTGTGATGCAGTATGTTCCTACTGAGTTTCAGCTCATCCATGGTGACTGCACATTCAGTAATACCATGCTTCGGCATGATACTGATCCTGTGCTTATTGATCCGCGAGGATATTTTGGAAACACAGAACTATTTGGTGATCCAGCATATGATTGGGTAAAGCTCTATTACTCATTGGTATCCAATTATGACCAGTTTAATTTAAAGAGATTCAGTCTGGAAATTAATGAGTCCGATGTAAAGCTGGATATAGCTTCCAATAACTGGGAAAACATGGAGGGCTATTTCTTTGATCTGCTTGATGGCGAAGTGACGCGTCGGCAGATGAAAATTCTTCTTGCAATTACATGGCTTAGTCTTACTACATATGCCTGGGAAGATTACGATAGCATATGTGGTGCCTTTTATAATGGTCTCTACTATCTTGAAGAAGCACTCGAGATGGAAAGCGCATATCCTTATTTTGAGAAGAATATGCATATTATGGACAATGCTCTTAAGTCAATCTCAATGGTGCAGATGGAGACTTTGATTTCGGATTGTGAAAAGACATTAAAATCAGGCCATAAGATTATAGCTTCCGGTCTCGGTAAGAATGTGCCTATTTGCGAAAAATTCGAAGGTACAATGCTATCTATGGGATTAGATGCTCAGTATTTAAATACCAATTCGGCTGTTCACGGCGATATGGGCATGGTCAAGTCAGGTGACCTTGTAATCATTCTCACCAAAAGTGGAAGCACTGCAGAATCTGTGTATCTGGTTGACCTTCTTAAAAAACGCGAAGGAGTAAAACTTTGGCTGTTGACCTTTAATGAGCACAGTACTCTTGGTGATTCAATGGATAATAAGCTTGTTATTCATATAGAACATGAGGGAGACTTATGGAATATTGTACCGAACAATTCGACTACATTGAACCTGATTGTTTTGCAGACTCTGGCAATCCAGTTATCAAAGATAATGCACTTGGATCTGGAACGTGACTTCAAGCCGAATCATCCGGGTGGGGCAATAGGAGCAAGCCTCCGGCATAAAAAAGATGAAGCATAAATAATTTGACAGCTTAATCGATAACAAAGATAATCTTATGACAGACAGACAGACAGACAGACAGACAGACAGACAGACAGACAGAGGTCATTGGTGGGATGCATTTGTTGGTCAGTTTAATCTAAATGTAATGCTGTCAGCTCTTCTAGGAGAATGGGGCCAACTTGGAGTAGGAGTTTTTATAGTTATAAGTGCTTACTTCATGTGCAATAAAAATGGAATCCATTCAATTAAGGTTCTTGAGCTTTGCCTTGAGACTGTATTTATGAATTTTATAGCTGGCATGATATATCTTGTCTATTATCATGGTTGTACAGGTAGAGCGTTTCTAAATACTGCTCTAAATGCTGTCTTGTCACCTATTTCTGGACAATATTGGTTTATTACGCCATTTTTATTCTTATATCTTCTGTTTCCATTTTTTCAGTCCGCATTATTGAAACTCAAGGAGGGAAACCTAAGAGCTATTTTAATAATCCTTCTTATCACAGTGAGTATTGCGGATTTCTTATATATTAGAGTTTTGGGCGCAATAATGGATTTTATTGTGATGTTTATACTCACTGCGTATGTAAAGCTATATAAGTCTGAATGGATGGATAAACACGCCTGGAAGATATTTCTTTTGTCATTTGGATTGATCTATGGATTATCTATGATAGTGAGCGCAGCTTCAGTTAGGTATCCATCTGTAGGTTCCGTAATAACAAGGTTATTTGTAAATTGGAATATCCTGATCTATGGCGTTTGCATATCATTATTTTGGATCTTTAAGAATATTAATATTGGACATTCCAGACTAATTAATTTGTTAGCTGGCTCGTCTTTTGGAATCTATCTTTTACATGAAAATATGTATATGGGAGCAAGTGATGGAGCTTTTCTGTGGACAAAGATATTTCACTTGAACGATTTCCTTGTCGCCCCCTCATTAATGCTAAGGTTGTTAATAAGTGGAATTGTTGTATATTTTATTTCATTTGCTATTGATGTGTTAAGACGTTTTACAGTAGAAAGGCTTGTCTTTAAAAGAAGAGCGATTCAGATCTATTGTAATGAAATTGATAGCAAGATATCCGTAAACTGATTATGAATGATAAAACTCTGACGTTAAGTACATTAGGGCATACTTGGATACTAGATCTTGATGGCACCATTGTTAAACACAATGGTTATAAGATTGATGGAGAAGATTCCTTTCTTCCAGGGGCACATGAATTTTTGGATTCTATACCTGAAAAGGATATGATTTTATTTATCACATCACGTACCGAGGAATACAAGGAAGTGACGCTGGATTTTCTGAATAAGAATCATATTAGATACGATCAGATTATTTTTAATGCTCCGTATGGTGAGCGGATTCTACTAAATGATGATAAGCCTAGTGGATTGAAAATGGGGATTGCTATTAATGGAAAAAGAGATGTTTGGAGTGACATCAAACTAGATGAAAATCCTAGCCTATAGCATTAACAAAATTGTACGTGACTAATATGAATCAGCGAAAAAGATTAGATTATATAGATTCGATACGTGGGCTTGCTGCTATAGGCATTGCATGTGTCTATCATTTGAATACAGTGCCTTTCCCTTATAAAAATGGATCGTCGCTTAATGATGTGAAAGTGATGCAGTGGCTGTACTCAAACGGGTATCTGATGGTTGAGCTTTTTTTCATTCTTTCAGGCTTTATCTCATTTTATTGCTATCAGAATGCTATTTGTGTTAAGAAAATATCATTAGGAACTTTCATTAAGCGGCGAGTTGTTAGAATTTTTCCTGTTATGTGGATATCGTTAATTATCGCATCTGTGCTAAGTGTTGTCTATTTTATGCATAATGGCTCATTTTTGCTAGGGGGGGGGGTAAGATAGACAACAGTATTCTAACACTGCTTTTTGGATTCTTAGGAATACAGAATCTTTTTGCGATAGGCCAGACATGGAATTTTCCTGCATGGACCATCACACAATTCTTCGAGTGTTGGATCTTGTTCTACCTTATAAATAAGTCCTCAGGTAATAATGCTGAAAGAAAAGTGATTGGATATATAGTAATGATTATACTGGAACTTCATCTTCTTCTTACTGGAGGTTATGGAATCCCATTTCTTAAATATGATTCAGGAAGAGGGTATGTAGTGTTTTTTGTAGGAGGATTATTATACTTCGCAATTGATTGTATCGAGAGAAATCACACTGAAAAAAAGGCATTTTTATTGAGGCTTCGGGATACTTTGTGGGTAAAATCCCCGCCTGCGGTTACAACTAAACATTGAAAGGTCACCTCATTTTCGGTATCATTATCAGCGACTAAACATCAACGATAAGGAGAAACGAGATGACCTCTTCCAATACATTACTC
>ONBW01000113.1 GCA_900316165.1 uncultured Lachnospiraceae bacterium
TGACTTGAGCCAGTTTATATGAGCTGCCGTCCAATGGCTGTTTCCGTCAAATCGGTAATTGTGCCTTAGACAGAATGCCAGGATCTGCTGCTTGACCTTTTTAAGTGCGAGTTTATGATCATCGCGCATACGGAGGAATTCTTTTACCTCCTCGTCAGATGCGGTAGGAACATGTACCGGACTGTAGTTGTGCTGGGCAAGACATTTTCCTATGATCTCAGCATCACGCTTATCCGTCTTGATCCTCTTTTTGCCACGTTGCTCCAGCATCGTGGTAGGAGCAAGGATCACACAGTCGACATGATGATCGGTCAACTGGTGATATAAGGTGTAACCGAGGCAACCCGCCTCATAACCGCATACGAAGATAGTATCGTTTCCGTAGACGGTGCGAAGGAATTCCAGGTACTTCAGGACTTCCTTATAATCTGCGGGTGTTCTTCTGGAATAGGAGCCTTTCTCTTTCTCCAGAGTATAAGCACAAAGTGTAAAACTTTCTTTGTGGACATCCATTCCTACGTAAACTGTGGTATTATTCATTTGTGACCTCCTTTTGTATGCGGTAATCCCTGTTACCATTTGTCCGACTTGTAGTATACAGGTAAATCCACGAACCTACAAATCGGAGGTCATTACATATTGTCTAAAAAGACCATAGTACTTAAATGCATCTGTTTCCTGTATAAGAAGATTTCCTGTTACAACTGCACCAGAAGATAATCCTGCGAATGCACGACAACTTGCTTCTGAAGAAACATTATAATTTTCTTCTACATATGGAAGAAGAAATGCCAAGCCAAGCAAAATGTTAAGCAGAGGCGAGATATACTGCATTCTCTGTATTCAGGTAGCTGTTTACTTTACATTTTATCCTCTGTACTCTGGTTTTACCAAACATCCAGAAAGGAGGATTTTATGAACCAACAAGTATCTATCAAGGAAGTAATTACAGCAGTAACTCAATCAATGGAGGCCGATGGTATATCACAAACATACATTAATCAGCTCTCCCATACCTGGAACGCGTTAACAGAGTATCTTTCGGATGAAAGCTCTTGTTTCACCCGTGAGATTGGAATCTTGTTCCTGAAGGAAAAATACGGTATATCAGACGACATAACTTTTTCTCATCTCAGGCCCATTGATAAGCGACGTAAACGGGCCGTTCTAATCCTGATATATTGTATTGAAGGCAAAAGCTTTTATAGGAAAAAGGATTATTGGCCCTGTGCTTTTTATGATCCATTTGAGTCGGTGTTCACATCGTTCTTAAGTGAAAGGAAATCTCATGATTATGCCCTTTCTACCATAAACCGGGACATATATACACTGAATCATTTTTCGAAATTTCTTGTTATTTCAGAGATTAATGGTTTTGCCGACATAACAGCGCGTACTTTTCAGGACTTTATGAAATGGATGTCAGCCAGCAAAAACCTTCCTACGCTAAAAAACGCAACAGCTACCCTGCGTCAACTGGCAAAGTATTTGTTTCGAGAAGGTATCCTTGAGGCGGATTATTCCTCAGCTATCCTGCAGGTCAGATGCAGGAAAACGATACCGTCCGTTTACGATCAGTCAGAAATAAAAACCATGCTTGACTCCTTAAATAAAGCCGGTGCAGTTGGGATACGCAATTATGCCATGGTATTAATGGCAGCACAACTGGGGATGAGGGCGTCTGATATCTGCGGACTAAAATTCGAAAATCTCCACTGGGAAAAAAGTACTGTTGAATTCGTTACGCAGAAGACTGGGAAAGCAACTGTTCTCCCATTGACCGCAGATGTAGGAAATGCAATCATTAAGTACCTTAAAGAAGTCAGACCTGCTTCATCAGACAGCCATGTATTCTTGAGAATGCAGGCTCCATACACTAAGCTTAATCCGGCAGCAATGCACAGCATTGTCACAAAAGCATTTCGGGATGCAAACATCGTTGTTAACCCGGGAAGAAGACATGGACCTCATGCTTTAAGAGCAAGCCTTGCTACATCCATGCTTGAGAATGAGACCCCGCTTCCTGTTATTTCAGAAGCATTATCCCATTCGACAACGGATACAACGAAAATCTATCTAAAAGTTGACATGCGCCACTTGCGGCCCCTGGCTCTTGACGTCCCCGATCTGACCGGAGTGTGGATGGGAGGTGTGCGTGTATGAAAACTAATGAATTTAACAGCGTGTTCGCGCCCTTTATAGTAGATTTCATCGAGTATAAACGTGCTGCCGGCTATAAATATGTAACAGAGGTTGCTTACCTGAAAAAGTTTGATGATCTATGCTGTACTATGGATGTTCAAACACCGTTACTTACCAAGTGTGTAGCGTACAATAAGAATACCTGTTACCATCGGGCGATAATCGCCAATTACCATCGGGTTAAAATGACCAATCAGCATCGGAATAAAAAAGCCAATGCACCAGGAACCCCTTTCTGATTA
>ONBW01000047.1 GCA_900316165.1 uncultured Lachnospiraceae bacterium
TGGCTTCCTGGCATCATACTCTAAATGGAAGCAGGGGTACAGAATATCGGTGAATGGTAATAATGTCTCATGGGTGAAGTCAGCGGGTACTGATGACTCCGATGAAACATTCGTCAAATATCTGCATACTGTTTTCAACTATGCTGGTACAGCATCAATGGCTACTGAATGCAGGCCGGTAAAGCTGAAGGATATCAGGATAGGAGATGTGTTCCTCAGAGCCGGTTCGCCGGGACATGTGCTGATGGTTGTGGACACAGCTAAGAATAAGGAAGGAAAAACAGCTTTTCTTCTTGCACAGGGTTACATGCCTGCACAGAACTTCCATGTCCTGAAAAATCGCGGGGATGATCCGTGGTATTATGAGGACGATGTAGATTATTCTGATGAAAAAAAGGTGTATTCGATCGGTAGCGAAATTCTGGAGAGACCTGAATACTGAAAGGTTGTCAGGATGATTACAAAGATACTATTTACCTGCCATGGAAATATATGCAGAAGTGTTTCAGCACAGTATATTCTAGCTGTGTGTGCAGGACATATTGATGAGATTGCTTTCAGATAGATGCACCATTTAGACGGACTCTGTGGTCATAGTAAAATCTTAATAATGCCTGTGTCATTGTAATAGCTTGAAAACTCACCTCCAGGATTACGGCTCCATAGCTTTGATATATCAAAACCGTGGCTTTTCAGTTTTGCGGCAAGATTTCTGTCTGCCATTCTGTTAAAATCGGACTTGAATGCCTTATTTGATGAGGACGGCAGGAGCTTGGTTACTGCCTTTATGTCTGTAGAGTAGACAAGCTCATCCTCTATGGTCTTTACCTGTGGGACGGTTATTACGTTATCAACAGATGGGTATTCATTCAAGGCTTTGATATTTGCATTTAAGATTTCAAGAGGGCAGTCTACATCCGTATCAAAGACCATTACGACTGTAGTATGTGGCATGAGTGCCATCATACGGCCATTTGTGATCTTGTGCGTGAGAACGTTCAGGCATTCTGTCTTTCCAGGTATAAGACATTTCATTTCAGTTTTCAGGACTTTGATCAGCTTTTCTTCATTCTGCCCTTCGGTGAAGTAAATCACATTCTGTATCTTTTTCATAGGCTCAGATCTCCTCAAGGCTGAATATTCGACTGGTATCAGGAGCGGCCGAGAACAGGTCATTTTCCACAGCACGCTTGACAGAATCAGTATTTTTCTTGAGATAGTATGAAGCATCGACAGCTGTCACATCAGCACCATTCTCGCCGATACTTTTTCTCAGGAAGATAAAGCTGTGCTTAGGAAGGCCCATATCGAGAACATCAGAATTGTGAGTAGTAAAGATCAGCTGCTCGTTATCTCCAATCTTCTGAGTCATTACAGCAAGGCAGGCTTTCTCAATGTCCGATGCGGTATATGAGAACTGCTCGTCGCAATAGTAGAATCCATTCCTGTGTTCAATTATATCAGTCAGCATTGAAGCTATATAGATACCATGTACAGTTCCGCTGGACAGACGGCTGCGGTCAGATTCTATCAGAGCACCATCCTTCAGGACAATAGCATCATCCTGATTGGTTGAATAGATGAGATATGTATTCTTTGCGCCATCCACTGGAATTACATCTGTTATGGAGCAGTCAAGAGAGCTGAGAACATTTTTCAGCACATCAATATAACGTCCATTGCCATTAGGAGAACTGAGGAGCCTGCGGCTTCTTTCGCCTGGATAGCTGAAATACCATCCGAACTCCTCAAGACCTTCAAGCTCATCGGAATAGTCTGATGAGAAGACAGGCTGCATCTGATCTAATGCTGCCTTACAAGTCTCGTAGTTATCCCTTGGATGTATAGGCGTCATGCCATGATATACAGTTATTACAAAATCGTCGTTTCCGGTCTGATTTTCCTTGGGTGTAAGATGCATCCCTATTCTGTGAAGGATCGGGCTGTTTACAACCATATCTAAATAAACAGTTGCCTCCCTGCTTTTGCGCCCGACCAGTGAGGACAGAAGCGATGAATCCTGATTCTTTACGAAATTGAATACAGCCATCAGAATTCTTCCTATTGAGGTCTTACCTGAGGCATTAGTGC
The DNA here is from genome assembly GCA_900316165.1 of uncultured Lachnospiraceae bacterium. Lineage (GTDB taxonomy): Bacteria > Bacillota > Clostridia > Lachnospirales > Lachnospiraceae > Weimeria. The sequence goes on from ONBW01000047.1 coordinate 2,092, forward strand.
CCATAAGTATGTTGACTTTCTTATACCTGAAATTCGGGAAGCCAGACAGATGCTCATCAGGAATAGTAGAATGAACAGGCTTCTTCGGATATGAAAAATCTATATCAAATGAATGGAATCCGCAGAGGTTGTCTGCTTCAAGTCTCATTATTACCATAAAGTGCCTCCTTGTTGTATTAGTTCCATTATTGAGAACTAATCATATTATACTATCCTAAAGGAAAATTTTCAATGGTTGTCGTATATGCCAGAAATTTCCGAAGGTTAAGGAGCTGTCAGAGGAGTTCGGAAGAGTTCTTGCAGAAAAAAGAAAACTCTATTTCAACGACATAAAAAATCACAATTTCACAAGTGGATTTTGGAATTCCTGATAACATAACCGGGGATAAAATAAGTGATGCAGGATTTTAGAGAATCATTTATAATTGAATGTGTGTGATAACAGATTCAGATAATGTTATGGTGTGGCACTTGAAAAAATAGCAGAGAGGTGAAGATTACAACAGAGGGAGCAATAGTAATCGCGATTATAATTCTGGCAGTGATCATTGAAGTGGGGCTTGTGTTTCTTCTCATCAGACTCGCAAAGAGTGACAGGAAGATCAATCCGGTTCTTACAGTGATCCTGATCCTGGTGATAATTGTAGCAGGGTATGCGCTGATCAATGGCGGGAGGGATTCTTTTCTCAAGGCAGATCAGACTCCGGACAGTAAGGAGAAGACGGACTACTGGCCGAGAGATACAATGATACTTCAGGAGATAAATGATCTCGAACCATTGCAGGAGAAGTCATGGAAGAAGTTGTCACCAGATGAAAAGGTGGCAGCCCTGCAGAAGGTGGCTGATATCGAGAGCAGACACCTGGGGATTGATGAAGCAACAGAGATAAAGGTGAAGAGACAGAAGCTGCCATATACGAGGATAGGTCGGTTCAATCCAATAGATCAGAGTGTGGCAGTCAACAGCATTTATCTGGATCAGGGTACTCCGTATCTTCTGATCAATACGACCTGTCATGAGGTCTATCATGGATATGAGATGTATCTTGTCGATGCGATGGCAGACAGGAAGATTTCGAGAAAGCAGCATACCTATGACAAGGCACAGCAGTATTTGAATGAGTTCTCAAACTACAAGAATGGCAGTGCAGACTTTGCTGGCTATTATGGACAGGCGTGTGAAGCAGATGCAAGAACTTATGCCGAAGATGCAGTGATGAGTTATCGGACTCAGATAAATGCACACTACGGCAGGAACGCCATCAACAATAAGCAGAAGAACTATCTGATCAAAGATCCGGGAACGAATGAGATGTTCTATGTGATGCCGGATCTGGATAATGTGGATGGCACTACAGGTACAAAAAATTAGATGATTGGTTGGTATGAATGTTGATAAAGATTGATTGAAAATACAAAGCTGAAATAGTAAAATATTTATAAAAAAAGGAGTGCAAAATGAGCTCACAAAAACTGGAAAATAATTATGAGAAGGCAGCGCAGATTTTTGATAAATACGTTGAGTGTAATGGCACAGATACAGAGCCTAAGACAAAGAAATAGATTGAAAAATATATGAGGGATAATGATGTAGAACCAGATACTTTTTTTCAACAATCGGATTTATGCTATAATCGGACTACTAAACCTCTCGGAGGATTTCAAGATGATTTCGAAAAGTCAGTGCATTTGTTTGAGTATTTAGGTCGGAATAAATATAGAGTGATAGGTTCAAAATATGCATATACAGGCGACATAAAAAGAAGAAAGCGAGGGAGCAGTATAGATGATGTGGTTGGAAGATGGGAAAATGGTAAGGTTATTTGCTTTGATGACAATAGAGTTATGAGCTGAAATATATGAGGGGGTCATATGGATTCGAGTGAAAAGTTTTATAAGGTTTACAATATAGACTATGACAGAGAAGGAGGAAGAGTGATTGAAAAACTTCCGCTTTCTAAGCACGCTAAGATAATACTTAAGGATAATAACTTTAAGCACTTTAGTGACATACTGAGTCTGTCTGAAAACGGATTATATTCATTATCATTTATCGATGGACCATTTATCGATGAGATATTAGACTACTTAAAATCGTATAAGTCAAGAGGATATAAAGATAAGTCAGAAAAAAAGAATCCTATGGCATTAAGAGGTAAGAAACTGACTCGCCTAGAAATATTAAATCAACTTATGGATAAGTGCGAGATATACTATGAGGGTGATCGTATATCTAGGGAAATTGTTCTTATTAAGGAGAGAGAGTTCCTTTTGAACTCATTAGATGCAAGTAAGAACACAAAAGCTGTTTTTTTGGGAACTGGATCCGAATTATTCGATGCTGTGGCTTTTGTGTGTGTAGTAATGATTTCGCTTATAATGGATAAGTCAAACGTTGAGACCGTCAAACAGGAACTTGAAGAGGGCGACAAGGTAACTTATCAAAATAAACGATACGTCTATGACGGTTTCTTTACCAAAAAAAAAGTAAAGAAAGATTGGAGCTTTGAATATGAAAAAGATTCAGATGGGAAATATTTCTGCCTTATTGGTGGACAGGGAGAAACACGATATATTCCAATTGAAAATATAAATCAGGTCTCACCATACAATGGAAAATCCAAAAGATTGGATGGAATGGGACTTGGAAGAAGTGTGTCAAAGCGCGTTTCGTTTTTAACAGAAATAGCAAATCTGAATTCTGTAGATGTTGCTGCTATAGCTCAGATTTCAGCAGTGGTTTATATGGACTTAGCAAGACTTAGAAACATCATTAATAATGTTGCATTAGTATTTGATGATAAATCTTATTCAATAACTGATTTAGTTACAGTAAGCTATTTTACATATAACAATGAGATTCCGATGAAGGGAAACCCTCAAAAGCTTGAGCCTGTTATAAAAGTAACAAACAATATAGATAAGGCAAGAGAATTAGTTTATTCTAGAGAAGGTAATAAAGTAACTGGCTTTGTAGTGCTAGATGATGAACCATTAAAACGAAACTCTATTGAGTTTGAAAATCTTCTTGGTAGGGAAAAATTAAATTATGCCTGGCTCATAACAAAAAATGTGGAAAGCAAATGGCTGTGCGAGCAGATAAAAGATAATGATGATGCAAAGGTTTTAGCATTAACTTCTTCTTATTTGAGTATGATAAAAACAAGAAAGGTAGAGGATAATACTGCAGCAGAAAGATTATCAGAAGAAATTTCAAGAGAAAAGAATAAGCATATAACTGCTGTTATGCTAGATTGTGGAATAGTATGGAAAGAGTATAGGCTTATTAAGAGAAAACTTACTTATGTATTTAAAAATTCAGATGAATTAGATATTGTTTTGCAGTTTGTGAACTGGGCTTATCATATATTGAAACTAATTGATACTTCAATAGTGCCATTATGTGCGCTTGAAGATGAGTCAGAAAAAAAGCTGATTGATGAAATAGATGATTACAAGAACTCAGTTGTAGAATTTCCAGAAGATTTGAGGGACTACATCAATGATATCATAGATTATATTTCTGGGATGGTTACAGAATTTTATAATAGGAACCCAAAATTTGATAAATTAAAGGAAGAATACGGTCTTAGTAGAGAAAAGAAAAGAATTGCAATCGTACTGCCCACCACTAGCATCGCAAAAAGAAGTGAGATGATACTTAATAAAATGCTTAGACACTGCATATCAGAATTTGAAGTGTTTTCAATCGGCGATGCATTAAAGAAGAACTTTGGACAGTATGATGCTCTTGTATGCACATGCCTGCAAAACATCGACAAAATAAGCCCATTTGATTTTAAATGCAGTAATATAGAAATGTACTTATATGATTCTCAGATACGTTTGTACAAAAAAGTGCTAAGAGAACATAATGAGTATCTACAACTACTCGACAGCAAAAATGGTCTCCCAATTGAAGATGAGAAAGAACAGATAAGCAATATAGAAGAGAATGAGATCAAAGAGTTTATTGACAATGACAATATTATTGCTGAATCTTCTATGAGACTCTTTATTGAAGGCGAAATGAGAAACTCACATATTGATTCAGCTATAAAAGGAAGTAATGTACTTGAGGCACATTTATATGGACATTTTGTAAGTGGTGAGAACATAGTTTTCTCTAAAGAATACAAGGCATATGTTTTTGACAAGAATGAAGAGGTGATTGAGAAAGCGGCAGATGATTTGAATATAGGTGATAGGCTTTTATTTACTCTTAACAATGGACAGACAAAAGACATTGTAGACAGTATCATGGATGAGCTTATAGTTAATAATTCTGTCGTAAAAGATAATATCGATGTAGTAGATGAATGGAAAAATGCATTGAGATCTCATAGAGCATTTGGAAATTTGACCTATGGAGATTTGAAAAAAGAATTTAAGAATGCTGGGAAAGAGATATCGTCGCAGGCCATTCGTGCATGGATTGAAAAGGACTCTCATATAGTAGGCCCTAAAAACGCTGATGCATTTGTTGCTATAGGTGAGGTAACCAAGAGCCAGGAAATAATTAAAGATCCGAATAAATATCAAAAAGCTACAGCATTTATTAGAAGCACGAGAAGAGAGATACTTAAACTGATTCAGAAAGCTATAGTGGCTGATTATAATAAGCAGGAGATAGTAAGCGATTTGAATCTCGAAGGCATTCTGGATAAGATTAGAGATATAACAGTAATAAAAGAATTAGATCAGCTGAAAGAAGTTGAACCGTTTGACGTACTAATGTATAGAGCAAATAGGCCGTTGGAGGATTGATGATGAGTGGGTACAGCGAAGAGTACAAGGCCAGAGAGTGGCTGATTAACGAGATGAAAAAAGAGATGCTTGGACCAGGATCTGAGCCTTTTACAGTAGATATAGAAAAAGAGGTGATATCTACAAGCCCTGAAAAAAGATATTATGTAGGGATACTATACCCTCAGAACAATAAAAGTGGTGTTGAGGATGATGATTTGGAAGGGAAGAACTTTTCTGACAAAGAAGAATTAGATGAAGAAATTGCTGCAGATGATAAAGTCTTAAATGAAGATCATAAATTGGATCTCAGTGATGGAAAAGGATATTCTTCATCCTCATCAGACACTGCTGAGGATACAATGGATGAGAGTATAAATATGTCGACTAGACTGTTACCATCTTCAATGGGGCTGACATTTATAAGTAATAGAAAAGTTGATAAATTAAAAGCACACATAGATTTTGCAGTATACAAACGTACTCTTAAAGATGATTGCCGGATAAAGATCCCAGATGCGTATCAAGGATTTTATGTTCCTGTACAGTTCAGCAACTATTTTGAATATGATAATAATACAAGAATATTTAAGCTTATTGACGGTATAACATCAAAGGACATCAAAAGAATATATGAACAAGATCAGGTAGATGATAGTGAGGGTATATTTAAAGAATTTGCATATCGTCTTTTAGCAATGTTTAATTATGGATTTGTTCGTGACCCTTACAGCAGTGGAGTCGTATTAGACTTCTCAAAAGGAGATTACTGCAGACCATTTTATGTGATTGAGGATAAGTCCGTCAAAGTCTGTGGACTCAGGTATCATTTGTACGATGACTATTATTCGTATACAGTGATGATCATTAATTCAAAAGAAGGGAAGGCTAGAGGTATTAATTCGGTATTCCAGCCTATGGTGAAAATATCTTCAGAAGATAATAGTAATATGCCATTTTGCAATATTGACGAGATTAATATTACACTAAATGAAGATGAAGAAGAAATGTCAAATGCCCTTTTGTACAGGAATAAGAAGAATTATGGAACGGGACTTGGTACAGCGCTAAACTGGAGCATTGATGCAGAGGGCGTGGGAGCTATATGGACTGATTTCTTCCCTATGGTAAGTGTTCCACAACAGGAATATAAGATTGATACTAAATTTAATGTCACTGATCAAGTATTCAGTATGAAGTATCTATCTGATTTGAATGATATTGACAAGACAGATAAGATAGCAGCACTTAAGTCGCTATGTTGTGCTTACGACAAGTGGATTAACGAAATTGAAGATAGACTTGATCAGATATCAGAACGGTATCATAAAACAGGAATAAGACATATTCAGAACTGTAAGCAGTGCTCAGCTAGAATAGCAGGTGGCATCAAGATTCTTGAAAATGATGAGAAGGCGTGGGATGCTTTTCAGCTAGCAAATAGAGCTATGTTTATGCAACGGACACAGTTGTCAATTCAACGGGAATTTGAAGTGAAATATACAAATGTTTTTCCTCATAACGATGAACTTGGCGATAGAATAGAAAATATAGATTACAGATCAGAAAAAGATGACTCATTCTGGAGGCCATTCCAGTTGGCATTTTTACTTATGAGTATTTCAAGTATAGAAAATGACTCATTGACAAATGAAGAAAGAAATACAGTAGACCTCATATGGTTCCCTACAGGCGGCGGCAAAACAGAGGCTTATCTCGGGTTGACAGCTTTTACCATATTTTACAGACGTCTGGCGCATAGGGATGTGAGTGGTGGTACGACTGTCATTATGAGATATACATTAAGATTGTTGGCTTCTCAGCAGTTTACCAGAGCCTCTACTCTCATCTGTGCGTGTGAATATATCAGACAAGATGGTCAGAAGAGAAAAAGCCTGTATAAGAATTATGATTTAGGAGATGATCCGATTACTATTGGCCTATGGATAGGAGGAGCGCATACACCTAATAAAGTAAAAGGCAGGGGAGATAATTATGCGGAGACATGCTATAACAATTTGTCAGATGCGACTGTAAAGAATGTGGATTCTATGAAGGAACGCTATAATAAATTTCAGGTTCTGAAGTGTCCATGGTGTGGAACAAAACTGACTAAAGAGGCTGTAGATAAAAAACTTGTTGGAAATTGGGGTTATAGAGTGATCAGGGGAAAATGCACCATCCATTGCACTCAGGAAGGATGTGATTTTGAATCACAACTGCCAATACAGGTAGTGGATGAGGAACTGTATAAAAACCCACCAACGCTTTTGTTTGCCACTGTTGATAAATTTGCTATGTTGCCGTGGTACAAGGAAACAGGATCTTTCTTTGCAGTTGATTCAGAAAACAGAGCACCAGAGCTGATAATTCAGGATGAGCTGCATCTGATATCGGGACCGCTTGGAAGTATGGTAGGTATATACGAAACAGCCATTGATTATCTATGCAGTCAGAAAGGGGTCAAGCCTAAGATTATTGCGTCCACTGCGACAATAAGCAGGGCAAAAGAGCAGTGTTCGGAACTATACAACAGAGAAGTATTTCAATTTCCACCACAGGGTATTGATCAAGAAGATTCGTTCTTTGCCAAAGAGGCTGCAGATAAATATGGAAGAACATATATAGGAGTAATGCCTTCAGGCAAAACAAAGGCTATGACTGAAAGTATGATGCTTGCTACTTTGCTGCAGAGAGGGCAGGAATATGAAGCTGATGATTCTGTAAAAGATTCTTATTGGACTGTTACCGGATACTTTAACAGCTTGAGGGAACTTGGAAAATGTTCATCTATTGTACAGAGTGATGTCAGAGATAATATAAGACGACTTGCTTACAGAAATATGTTTAGATATGGACGAAGAAATATCTTAAAAGCGGACGAACTGACAAGCCATGTCACAACAACAGAATTGAACCGTACTCTGGATAAATTGGAAAAGGTCAGATATTCTTCTGATAAGGATAATAGGACAAATCCATCAAATATTCTGTTGGCGACGAATATGATTTCTGTTGGTATTGATATAGACAGACTGAATGTGATGCTGGTAATGGGGCAACCCAAGCTGACCAGTGAGTATATACAGGCTTCGAGCCGTGTTGGAAGGAAATATCCTGGAGTGGTATTCACTCAGTATGACAGTGCCAGAAGCCGTGACAGATCTCATTATGAGCAGTTTAAGCCTTATCATGAGTCCTTCTATAAATATGTCGAGCCTACAGGATTGACACCATTTTCAGAACCGGCACGCCAGAGAGCACTTCATGCCGCTGTTATTTCAATGCTGAGGCATGGTTTTGATCTTGAGGAAGATGAGGATATATCCAGATTTAATCGTGATGACATGAAAGATGTATTGAAAAAGATAAGCGGATATATTGTAGAACGTGTTAATGATATAAATGAGCGGCATACCTATAAGTTAGAAGGAGAAGGTGACAACGTAGATAAAAATCTACAGGATATTTATGAAAGAATCGAAGTTATAGTAAAAGGTTCGAGTGGAAATGCTGTTTACGGTAACATTATGGGGACTAAGCCAGAAGAGGGAAAAAGCCGTATAATGAAACCGTTTGGTGTAGATGAAGATGAACCATTGACGTTTGATACGATGACATCAATGAGAAACGTAGATGGCATGGTAAATGCATCAATAGTTATTATGGAGCAGGATCAATGAAAGTAAAGAGAATAGAACTTAATAAGACTAAATATTCAACAAGGGCATCTCAATCCATATTTCAGTCAGGTGTAGGGGCAATGGTTGATTTTGCAGATCAGACGCTCATGACAGCCGCTCCAAAATATTGGCAGGGAAGTATAGAGGAAATCCATGACCCTCGTCTTGAAAAAGCACTTCATGTAGATTTCTTTGGAATGCCAAAAGAGAGCAGGGAAGGTATAGGGTATGTAAGATTCCCTGAATGGTATCTATGCCCTGTATGCAGGCGGTTTATGCCTATCGATCAATGGGTGGAGGAGTATAGCAAATATGCATCCGAAAAAACAAAGATGTATGACAGATATATGACGAAGAGACCGTTCTGTTATAAGTGTCATAGTAACCTGGTCGCAGCAAATATCATTACTATATGTAACAACGGTCATATCAGTGACTTTCCATGGGTGGAATGGGCACATGCCAAAAGCTATCCACCAAAAGAAGTATGTGCGAGCCCAAAGATGAAGCTGAGAACATCAGCTTCGGTAGCTGAAGGTCTGCAAGGTTTGGTTATACAGTGCGAGAACTGTGGAGCAAGTGCAACTCTTAAAGAGGCGTTTTATCCTGAAGTATTTGACAAACTTATAGAAGATGGACATACAGAATTTTGTTGTAAGGGTGCTCATCCTTGGAAGTTTAAGAATGAAAAGTGTAATGAAACCCCAGTAACGAAACAGAGGGGCGATACTTCTGTTTATTTCTCTAATACCGTGAGCTCAATTGTGATTCCTGTATATAGAGATAAGCTGGAAAATGAAGTCAGAAATTCAAAGGCTTTCTATAAACATAAGCTCGTATTAGATGAGTTTGATACTATTGATGAAAAGAAAAATTTCTATAATAAGAAAAAAGATCAATGGAATAAAGAGATAGCCAATGAACTTTTAAAAGACAAGAATCAGATATCTCGGATAGCAGATAACCTTGTTATGGGTTCATTCTCTTATGACGAAAATGATGGTATTGTGGATGAGATTAATGATGTAGAATATCGCTACGAAGAATACAGGGTGCTCTGTGGATTAGATGGAGATATTGACGATACAGATGATTTCCTTAGGGAAGAAATGAATGTAGCAGATTATTCTATACCTGGAATAGATAAGGTTGTTTTGGTAAAAAAACTGCGTGAAGTATGTGCATTGACAGGCTTTTCCAGAGTTAAGCCCGTAAGTGGAGATGGAGATGGAAGCAAGTTGGTTACTATAAAGGATCCTAATTTGAACTGGTATCCAGGATACGAAGTGCGTGGAGAAGGGGTGTTCTTAAGCTTTGATGGTAAAGCTCTAGATAAGTGGGCAGATACGGATTTTGTTCAAAACAGAGCAGGAATTCTTTCCAGAAATTTTGCTGAATCTGCTTTTGCACGGAATTTTGAAATGGAAGTGAGCCCCCAGAAAACGCTACTTCATACACTTGCACATCTGCTTATCAAACAATTAAGCTTCGAGTGTGGATATAGCGTAGCATCGCTTAAGGAAAGAATATATTATAACAACGATGGTTCAGACAAGAATATGTCGGGAATACTGATTTATACTGCTAGTGGAGATTCAGAGGGAACACTGGGAGGACTTGTGAGACAGGGACGGGCTGACTGCCTTCCAAGAATATTTAGAAGTGCGGTGGAAAAGGCCAGGATGTGTTCATGTGACCCTGTCTGCATTACAAGTGAGGGACAGGGACGAGAGGGACTTAACCTTGCGGCCTGCCATTCATGCGCATTACTTCCTGAGACAAGCTGTGAGATGTTTAATGTTATGCTTGATAGAGGACTGGTAATAGGAACTTTTGAGAATCCGTATGGCGGTTTTTACAGCGAATGGGTAATGGGCGTTTCTGGACACGATATTAAAATGCCGCAGCATGTATCTAATGAAAGTCGTGAAAATAGGGCTGAAGCTGTTGTTAAGGTGCTTGATGATGGTTCTCATCTGACGTATCATAAACCTAATGAAATATGGGATTATATTCTTCAAGATTCAGAAGACGATAGGGATATAGAGCTTTTTAAAAAACTGAAAGATAAAAATATGACCAGGTTATCTGACACTATTTACGAAGGTGTGTTAAGAGTAGATGATGTTGATATAAACGTAGATTTGATGTGGCCAGAAAAGAAGACACTGTTTTTCCTATGTGAAAATCAAGAAGATTATAAATGCATTGAACACAAATTAGACTGGAATATCTATTGCAATGCATTAAAAAAAATAGATGTTGACGAGTTTGTTAAATCAGTGGAGAAATAAAGCATGGCGGTAATGATACCTGATACACCTATGAATTTCGCAAAGGCAAGCCGGGAGGGTGAGATGTTTTATGCCCTGAAAGAAAGGCTATCTGATGATTATTATGTATTTCATTCGTTTAAGATTGTCACTACTGAAAATCATCAAATAAATGAAAGTGAGACTGACTTTGTGATTTTTTCGCCGGACAAGGGAATCATCTGCCTTGAAGCAAAGTCAGGAAGAGTCTATGTTAATAACCGCAGATGGTATTATGCAAGTGGAGTGCTGATTGATCACGATGGACCGTATAATCAGGCTTCTAACGAGAAGTGGAATCTTATAGATTTGTTTCGGAAAAATGGAAGGTCAGATATAGTAAGCAACTGTAAATTTTTGCATGCGGTCTGGTTCCTATCGTATTCAAAAGAAGATTTGAAAGGTATTGCATTTCCGTCAGAGGCAGACATTAACCTGACACTGACATCAGAAGATCTAGTAGATCCACAGCCTGATATTGAGAAGATATTCAATATGAAGGTGGGAGATAAGAACGTTCGGACGAATCTGAATGCCGAGCAACGTAAATATATATTGTCGCAGGTTTTATGCCCGGGCTTCAATGTTATTCCGTCAATGAAAAGTAGCATAGACATAGATAATGCAGTGTTCAACAGACTCTTAGATGAACAGGCAAATATATTACACTACATGGATCAACAGAAAGATGCTGTGATAAATGGCGTGGCTGGTAGCGGAAAAACAATGATTGCGGTGGAAAAAGCTCGAATGTGTGCGGATGATGGAGATAATGTTCTTGTTCTTTGCTTTAATAGATTCCTGAGAGACTTTCTTGAAAAGAATAAGCCGTATGAAAATGTAGATTTCTATACTATTGATGGATTTGTGTGCCATATCAGCAATAGCAATGATGCTGATTTAAGTACGTATAATAAGGCGGTGGATCAGATTATAAAAGACTATACCGAGGGCGTTTTTAAATATAAGGATATTATAATAGATGAGGCTCAGGATTTTGGACAGGATCGTATTATGAGTTCCAAGATTATTGAAACACTTAAGGATATAGTAAGAGATGAAACTATAGATGGATGCTTCTATGTATTCTATGATAAACTTCAATTTGTCCAGGGAAGGGAAATACCTGGATACATAAATGATGCGGACTGTAGAATGACATTATATAAAAACTGCCGTAATACACGGAATATTGCAACGACATCTCTGCGACCATTTAAAGATATCAGAAAGCCAAAGTATGGTGACATGGTAGTAGAAGGAGAGACTGCAGAATATTATTATGCTGCTGATGAAGAGACTACTTTAAATAGAATCAGTATCTGTATTGAAGATTGCAATAAGAAAGGTATATCAGATGTGGTGATTCTTACATGTGCAGGATCAATGACAGAGTCAATTGTATCATCACATGTGAGGAACGATAAAATACACATTGGCACAAAGTATTATTTTTGTACAACGTGTAGGAAATTTAAAGGACTTGAAGCAGATGCGGTAATACTTATCGATCTTAGTTTTGGCATACTAAATTCTGATGATTCAAACGTTTTCTATGTTGGGACATCGCGCGCTAGAAATATGCTTTATATTATTTCTCGTTTAGAGGATGATCAGGCAAATGAACTTTTACAAGCCTATGATAAAAAGCCTAATAAGAAAAATGCGAAAAAGGCATTTGCAACATTTTTAAATGCTAGATTTGAACAATTGTAATTGTCAGTGTCTGTACTTATGTGATAGAATAAAGGATTAGTTGAAACTGCGGCGGCAGGTTAATCCGCTGTGAACGTGGGACCACGTATAAACCAAGGAGTAAATTGAATAAAAAGAAGAAGAAATTACGCTTAGGGGAATTGTTCTGTGGACCAGGAGGTCTTGCTTGGGGAGCATTGCACGCTCATAGTGATGATGGGCAGTATTCATTAGTACATGCCTGGGCAAATGATTTTGATGAGGATACATGTGAGACATACAGAGAAAATATCTGTATGGATAATCCTGAATCAGTGTACTGCAAAGATGTGAGAGAATTAAATATAAAGAAGCTTGGTAAGATTGATGCATTTGCATATGGATTTCCGTGTAATTCTTTTTCTAATGTGGGGGAACATGAGGGAATCGCAAACGAAAAGTTTGGACAGTTGTATTGGTATGGTATAGAAGTTTTACGCCAGTACCATCCTTTGTTTTTTATCGCTGAGAATGTGTCAGGAATCAGGTCAGCAGGAATAAATGATTTTCAGACTATACTCAAAGACATGAGAGAATCAGGTTATGATATTGTTCCGCATCTATACAAAGCAGAGGAATATGGAGTTCCTCAGACTAGGCATAGGGTAATAATTGTTGGGATTCGAGAGGATCAGAATGAGAAGGGAATAAAATTCCATGTACCGAATCCGGCAGACTATGCGGATTGTGATATATCCTCAAGAACTGCATTAGCAGATATACCAGAGTCTGCTACGAACAATGAAATTAGGAAGCTGTCTGAAAAGGTTGTCACAAGACTGTCATATATCAAGCCGGGGCAGAATGTATGGCAGGCTGAAAAAAATATGCCGGAAGAACTAAGAATCAAGACAAGAACTAAGATATCTCAGATATATGGAAAACTTGATCCTGAGAAACCGAGTTATACAATCACTGCGGCAGGCGGTGGAGGCACATTCGGATACCACTGGACTAATCGCGAGCTGACAAATAGAGAAAGAGCCAGGATACAGACATTTCCGGACAGTTATAAATTTGTAGGAAAGTATTCAAGCGTTCGTAAGCAGATAGGCATGGCAGTTCCATGCAGACTCAGTCATATTGTTACTACAGCTGTGCTAAACAGTTTCGCAGGAATTGATTATAATTGGATAGAACCGAATCTTTCAGAGTAAAATATAGAGGTGCTTTATGATTAATTACTGGTGGGTTACAAGACCGAAAAGAAGACTTGACAGCATTCCAGAAGTTCTTGCCGCTTTTGCAGACATTTCCCTCAATCAACAGTGGTAGGGACGGAGATCGTCTCATTTCGGAATCAACAGGTGCGGAAAAAAATATTGTGGAGGATTATCTTCAGAAGGCTTACCCGCATGGCAGCATAGGTGCTTTCATGACATCTTATTTTGAAATGGCTTTTAAAGGTACAGAGGAAGCAACTGATTTTGAAGTCGCAACAGTTAAAATATTCAAGGAGATTTTTGGCTACAATGCTATTCATCTTGGCCTGACAGGAAGTAAGTCGGCTCCTGATGTACTTCTGATATCAGATGATAGTGGGTATCAGGCAATTATTGATAATAAGACATATTCCAAATATTCCATTATAGGAGACCATCATAACAGGATGGTGCATAACTATATAGAACGAATTGGTAACTATAGCCAATGCAAATATCCGATAGGGTTTTTTACATACATCGAAGGCGGCTTGATAAGTACCATAGATTCACAGATTCGAAAGGAAGTGGATGAGAGTGGCGTAAATAGATTGGCGATTACTGTCAGCAATTTTATCAAAATGATCGAAATTGCTCAAAAGAAGCCATACTCTCATGACAGACTTAAAGAAATATGAGGCTTCATCAGTTTGTGTGGGTAAGTAGTAGCCTCGGCTACACACCCTATCCTTGTTCTGCTTGACTGCCAACTAGCTGGTTGGATGCCCTGTGTCA